>DATHTI010000261.1:0-9844 GCA_035463335.1 Pyrinomonadaceae bacterium
AACGCTGAACAACTACACGCGCTCTACTTGCAGACACACAAGAACGCGCGCCTCAGGCTCGTGACATTGCCCGTGGCCTTTCTACCGACACTGGCGGAACGACTCGGCGATGATCTGCGCTTCACTGTTTTGCGAAAGGACAACGAGCTGCTGGGTTTTGTAACGACGGTTAAAGATGGTGAGACCGCGGTGGGTTACTACATCGGCTTCGATCGTAAAGCTAATAAAGATATTCCGATCTATTTTCGATTACTGCAGTCAGTAGTGGGCCATGCGATCGCGCTGGGATGTAAACGATTGTCGCTGGGCCGCACGGCGCTGGAGCCGAAAGCGCGTCTCGGCGCCCGGCCTGATCCGATGCGTGTTTGGATACGTCACCGGATTCCGATGTTGAACCTGATCGTGCGTGGGCTATTGCACACGATTGACGATCACGAGGAGCCACCACAGCGCAATCCGTTCAAGTGAAGACGTATTCCGCACAGTAGTGCTTTTAGTACTGGTCATATATTAGGATTAGCCACAAAGAGGCACAAAATGCACACAAAACACAAACCAATAATTATCGCGTCGTTATGCGTGATTGTAATACTGATCGCGTTAACACTCGGCGTCTCTGCACAAACCGCGAGGCCGTTGACGCCGATACTATTCGACGACTTCAGCTACACCAACAAAGAGCAGCTCAAAAAGAATGGCTGGATCGTTCGCACTGTCCCCGGCTGGCCCGGCGTTCCTGGTGCGAAGTTTTTGGACTCAAACGTGACCCTCCTCAAGGATCCGAGCAATGCTAAAAACCGGATCCTGCGCATGACTTCGTCGACAGACGGCACCCCTGAGAACACGACCCAAACGCAGATCTGTCATCAACGCAAGTATCGCGAAGGCACTTACGCCGCTCGTGTTCGTTTCTCCGACGCACCAATCATAGGACCAGACGGCGATCAACTCGTGCAAGCCTTCTACACGATTAGCCCGTTGAAAGCCCCGATGGATCTCGATTACAGCGAGATGGATTGGGAATACCTGCCAAACGGCGGCTGGGGAGAAACTGGACCAACGCTCTACTCAACCACGTGGGAAACGTTTAGCCCCGAGCCAAACTGGAAGAAAGACAACGTGTTCAAAGTAACGAGCGGCGCTCAGGCCGGCTGGCACACTCTCGTTACCCAGGTTACCGGCGGCAAAGTCACGTATTTCATCGACGGCAAAATCCACGCCGAACATGGTGGTGAGTATTATCCGGAAGACACGATGTCGATTAACTTCAATCTCTGGTTCATTCGCGACGGGATGATTAGCTCGCGCGAGATTCGCAAATACGAAGAAGACATCGACTGGGTTTTCTTTGTCGAAGGCGCGGGCTACTCGCCTGAAAACGTCGAATCGATAGTCGCTGACCTGCGACGACAGTCAATCAAGTTTGTCGATCGGGTGCGGCCCAGGACGCCGCCGCTTGAATCACCGTGTGACCTGTAATTTAAGTCTGGCTACGATTCTTCACCGCGCCGCGGATGTTTAGAAAGGCGAGGCAAAGCTGGAGGAAGATGAGGGCGTACGCGCGATCGTGCACGCCCCAGATGATCCACAGCACGTTACTCAAGAGGAACAGCCAGAATCCCCAGTTGCGCTTGAACTTTTTCTGAGATCCAACCATCCACGCAGCGATGACCGTCACGACCATCGCCGGCCACTGGATCGCATCAAGTATGTCCATTGATCTGTGTTACTGGTGAAGATCTCTGCGTGACGAGGATCTGCTCTTCCAACGGATGAACGCAGTTGTCACACGTACCGCAACGCTCCTCTTCCATCTCTTCTTCAAAGTAATCGTGTAACAGGCGCCAGCGGCACATCGCGCTCTGCCCGTACTGCATCATTCGCTCTAATTTCTCTTTATCGCTTTCAACCTTTTCTTCGGACTTCGCTCCCTTACGACCGATGAAGAATTGCTGTGTGCGGCGATCCTCGAGTTGATAGAAGAGAGAACAGAGCGCAGGTTCACCGTCACGACCAGCGCGTCCGGCCTCCTGGTAGTACGCCTCGAGCGAGCCGGGCATTTGATAGTGAACGACGAAACGTATGTCCGGTTTATCGATGCCCATTCCAAAAGCGTTCGTCGCCACGATCGCTTTCAGCTCGTCGTTCATGAACGCTTCCTGGTTTTCCTTGCGATCGCTCGCCTTCATGCGGCCGTGATACTTCTCGACCTTGAAGTCGAAATCCTTGAGCCACGTGGTTAAGGCTTCAACGGTTTTGACGGTCGCGCAATAGATGATTCCCGTGCCCTCGTGCTCGCGCAGCACTCGCGTCAGCTCTGCGTGTTTCTCAAGCTCGTTTGTAACTCGCTTCACTTCAAAACGAAGTTTCGGCCGGTGGATGCCCGTTTTGACGATGCGAAGCTTTCCGATATCCAATTGCTTCTCGATGTCTGCTGTTACTTCGGGAGTGGCGGTCGCAGTCAACGCCAGCACCGGTGGCGAACCGAGCGACTTAACTGCCGAACCGAGCGACAGGTAAGCAGGTCGGAAGTCGTGTCCCCATTCTGAAATGCAGTGGGCTTCGTCGATCACGACGAAGTTGATCGTTTGCTTTCGCAGCTCAGCGAGAAACTCTGGTGTTGTAAGTCGCTCCGGCGTAACAAAGATGAAATCGCTGTTCTCAGTCTGGATCTGTTCGAGGTTCTCCTCGTGCTCGCGTGTGCTGAGCGCGCTGTTCAGTTGGGAGGCTTCGAGACCGGCGTCTTCCAACTTGTCGACCTGATCTTTCATCAACGCGATGAGCGGCGACACGACTACAGTCGTGCCGGGCAGATGCAGTGTCGGTAGCTGGTAGCAAAGCGACTTCCCTGCTCCGGTCGGCATGATTGCGAGCGTGTTCTCGCCTTCGAGAACGTAACGCATGACTTCGGCCTGGCCGGGGCGTAGTTTGTCGAGATTGAAGACGTCGCGCAGCGTGCGTTTCATCTTCGTCAGTTCGCGTGTGACTTTCGGAACGAGAGCGCTCATAGTTTGTGGACGGCTGCATTCATTCGAAACAGATCGAGCCGTGCTGGAGAGTCGTGGCAAAGGTAATGCCGTGCGTGATAGCGTATCGTGTTAATCATGTAAATCTTGAAATCCTGTCTACGACTGTCAAGCCCAATGAGTAATCTCGACCAACATCGTGGCCTCGCCGAAGATCTGGTTGCGGCGTACAACTCTTCCGACGCGGACGCTGTCGCGCGTCTCAACAAAGTGTTCCACAGCTCTATCGACGCCGAACAGATTCGTCATTTCGTGCGCGACCGATTAATGTTCCTTCCGGGCTACGAGCAACACACGTTCGACGTGTTGACGCTCGCCGACGCGCAACAACTCTTCGCGAGTATTTACGGTTTCAAGAACTGGGCCGATTTCGAACACTCCAGCAAGAAACCACGACGCGATCTGCGATCGGCTCCGATCGTCCTGAGCTCGACACCACCCTTCTTCCGCATCAACTGGACGAACAAGAGCATTGACCCATGCCAGCCCATGTCAAACAAAGACTGGGAAACGCTTTTCGCAGTCGCGAAAGAGTTGGAACTGACCACCGTCCACGCCAACAACATGATGAGCGACGAAGATTGCGAGAAACTCTCGCAACTCGATCACATAACGTCGCTCGACATCAGCGGATCGCAGTTCATAACAGATGAAGGCTTGCAGTATCTCGCGCGCATGCCGCAACTGCGCGAGCTTCGGCTCGGCGGCCGCATTACCGATCGCGGTCTTGAAGCTCTGCAACACTTGCCTGATCTGCGCGTGCTTGAAATCTGCTGGCAGGGCGGCATTACGGACAACGGAATCGCAAATCTCCGTCATTGCGAGCAACTCGAGCAAGTCAATCTAATGGGCACTCACACCGGCGACGCTGCGATTGCGATACTTACGGGCAAACCGAACCTGCGAAGGTTCAGGACGGGCCGCAATGTTACCGACGACGGACTCTCGTTGCTGCACCAGTTTCCGGCGTTCAAGACGTGGGGCGGTGGCGAAGTTAAGTATGGTTTGATGTCTTTCGGTGCCGAGCCCACAAACCTCCTGATCGATGGACCATTTACACGCAACGGACTCGACAACCTGCGCGGTCTCGATGGCGTGTTTGGTTTGAGTTTCTTCCGCCACACGTCGAGCGTGCGCGGTGACGATCTTCAGTCGCTCGCTGCTTTGCCGATCCTCGGCTTCTTCGGTTGTCCGGGTGAGATTTGCGACGACGATGCAATGCGACACATCGCGGCGCTCCCAAACCTGCGCATGCTGATGGCCCAGGGTACCGTTGCGACTGACGCGGGATTCAAAGCCCTGAGTCAATCAAAGACGATTGAATACATCTGGGGTCGTGAGTGTCCGAATTTGCAGAGCGCAGGCTTTGCTGCGCTCGCGGAAATGCCTGCGTTGAAAGGACTCGCTGTGAGTTGTAAGTTTGTTGACGACGCGGCGCTGGCGACGCTATCCGATTTTCCCGCGCTCAAAGAATTAATGCCGGTGGACGTTAGTGATGACGGCTTTCGTCACGTCGGGCGTTGCCAACAGCTTGAATCACTGGTTTTGATGTACTGCCGCGACACGACAGACGTTGCCACCGAGCATATCCACGCATTGCCTAACCTGAAGAAATATCACGCCGGTTACACACGCATCACCGATCGAACTCTCGAGCTGTTGAGCAGGATGAGCTCACTTGAAGAACTGTCGTTTGAGGGATGCAAATTCATCACCGATGCCGGCGTAACCTCGCTCGCAACTCTTCCTCATCTCCGCGAGATCTCGATCGGGGGCAGTCCACGAGTAACGCGCTCAGGCATCGCAGCATTCCCCCACCACATTCGCATCAACTACTCAACTCACTAGACAGCCACAAAAAGCACAAATCCTTACGGGCTTTTTGTGCCCTTTGTGGCATCACTCTGTTGTGTTTCCTTCTTGTGTCGCAGCCACTCGTCGATGCTCTCGCGAATGAACTCGCCCATGTCTTCAAACTCGCGCGCCGACTTCTCCCAGAACTCCTTAAACTTATTCGAATCGAACCCGAAGCCATACGCGCGTCCAAAACCTTTTGCCGTTCCCAGCTCGTCTTCGTAATACGCCGCAAGCTGTCGCGAAGCCATCGCGACTACGGTCAACGAGCTGCCCGCCGGCAGCGGATCAAAGATCACGCCAACTCCCGGATCCAGCTCTTTGAGTCGCGCGAGCACGCGGTTGTACTGCTCGGTGCAAAACGCAGCCGCATCTTCTTTCCCGCCCGTCCACTCCGATTGCAGCGCCATGCGACCCGTGCGTCGCAGCACATTAATTAACTTGACTAATTCTTTCTCTCTCTCCATAGGTAACCCATCCTGTCGATCTTGTTATCCTGACTTAACACTTAAACGGCATCACGATCGGAACACACTTCACTCTCCGTCTGCGTGGCCTACGACCGAAATAAAACCCGCGCGCGAAATCCGGCTCATCAATTTCAAAATACGCGAGCAGCTCACGAGTAGCGATACGGATCACTTCCGGTGAAGCAGATTCATTCAACGGCGTAAATAATGGCTTCACTGCCGGCTCGAGCTCACTAAGTCGAGCGAGCACGCGGTTGTATTGCGCAACTAAGAACTGCGTCGCGTCAGTTCCGGCTTTCGTCCAGGCGGCATAACCAGCCGCGCGTGCGATTCGTCGCATGACGTTAAGTAGTTTCACTGTCTCTTTTTCCATCTTGTTCTCCTCGTTAATTCGTCGCCTCAACTTTGGTGCGCAACAGTTTCTTGCCGTGATGAATTCTCCACTTCACAGTCGACAGTGGCACTCCCATAAACGCGGCGATGCGGTCGAGTGGCATCTCATCGAGAAATCGCAATCGCAACGGCATCGCGTAGTCAGCAGGAAGACTGTCGAGTGCTTCAATCATCGCTTCGTCTCGTTCTTTATCAGCGAGCGGTCTTGCCAGCGCCTCGATCTTCTCCAGCAACGCGTCGTCCAAAGGCACGCGCTTGTTCGTGTGCGTCGTTTCACTCTTACTAAACCGCAGCGCTCGATGACGCGTTATGGCTGACAACCATGCACCAAACTTGCGCGGCTCTTCGATACCCGGCAGCGCCTTGAAAGCGAGCAGTAGCGAGTCTTGCGCGACATCTTCGGCGTAATCTGCCCCAACGATCGTGCGGGCTAACCTCACCACCGCAGAGCGGTAACGCACGACGAGCTCCTCAAACGCCTCTAAATTGCCCAGAATCGCCGCGATCACAAGCAGCTCGTCAGGCGACTCAGACGGACTCATTGCTACTCCACGAAACGTCCTTCATTGTGTATAGAGACATGGTACGAGGGAAAAGTTAGGCCGGTTTGGAAATAAATTGTTAAACCAATATAGACGCACTCAATCTTCAACGATAGAATCGACTCAGTTTCCTAGCGCGCCGGCCCGGCGCGTTTAACCCCTTTCAAATCTCCAAAGGAGCCAGGTGCGCAGTTCGCTGAAAACTTACATTCTGGGATTTCTCGCACTGGGAGCGGCCGTGCTGTTGCGCTGGGTGCTCGATCCCGTAATGGGAAACGCGCTGCCGCTGGTGACACTTTTCGCGGCAGTGGCGGCGGCAGTGTGGCTCGGCGGGTATCGCGTGGCGATCCCGGTTACCCTCGTCGGTTACGTCGCTTGTCTTTACTTGTTCATCTCGCGAGGTGAGTTGGATTTGTCTCGGCGCGCGGATATCGTCGGATTGGTTGCTTATCTCTTCACGTGTGCTTTGATCATTCTCATCGGGGAATCGGCACGGAGGGCGCAGACTCAAGCCCAGCAGCGACAGGAAGTTTTTCGAGTCACATTGCGAAGTATCGGCGACGCAGTGATTACGACAGACACGCAGGGCTGTATCACGTACATAAACGGCGTTGGCGAGGCGCTCACGGGCTGGTCACTTCAGGATGCACTCGGCCAGCCGCTCGACCGCGTGTTTCATATCGTCAATGAAGTCACGCGCTCGCCGGTGGAGAATCCGGCCACGAGAGCATTGCGGCAGGGAGTGATTGTCGGACTGGCGAACCACACAATCCTTATCAAAAAAGACGGCTCCGAGTGTCCCATCGACGATAGTGCCGCGCCGATTCGTAACGAGGAAGGACACGTCTCGGGCTGCGTGCTGATCTTTCGAGACGTTACGGCACAGCGTCTCGCAGAGCGTGAAAAGGCAAATCAACTTCTCACCGCACGCCTGCTCGCATCGATCGTCGAATCGTCAAACGATGCAATTATCGGCAAGTCACTCGACGGCATTATCCAAAGCTGGAATGCTGCCGCGGAACAACTCTTCGGTTACACGGCCGAGCAGACTGTGGGCCAACACATCTCACTGGTAATCCCGCCCGAGCGTTTGGCCGAAGAGGATCAAATCATTGACAGCTTAAGAGTAGGAAAACGAATCGAGCACTACGAAACCGAGCGTGTGCGCAGCGACGGCCAGCGCATCATGGTGTCGCTCACCATCTCGCCGATAAAGGATGAGTCAGGAAACGTTGTCGGCGCCTCGAAGATTGCCCGCGACGTTACCGCTCAGAAGCGCGCTGAAAGCGACCGGCAAATGTTCGTCACGCTGGTTGAAAACAGCACTGACTTTATCGGCATTTCCGATCTTGAAGGTGTTCCCTTCTTCATCAATCGCGCCGGACTCGACATGGTCGGTCTGAAAGATATTGAAGAAGCTCGACAAATACGAGTTCAGGACTTCTTCTTTCCTGAAGACCAGGCGAAGATCGTGAACGAGTTCTTTCCGGGCGTGCTGAACGATGGTCACGGCGAGATCGAGATTCGCTTCCGTCACTTCAAAACCGGCGAGGCCCGCTGGATGGCCTACAAAGTGTTGGCGCTCACGGACACTGCTAACCAGCCTATTGCGTTTGCGACTGTCAGCCAGGACGTCACCGAACGAAGACGGCTTACAGACGACTTGCGCAGGCTGGCGGCAGATCTTTCAGAGGCTGATCGTCGTAAGAACGAGTTTCTCGCCACACTTGCTCACGAGCTCAGAAATCCGCTTGCGCCGATGAGCAACATGCTTGAAGTTGTAAAGCGTGCAGACGGTGACAGTGAAGTTCTCAAACGAGCTCACGAAACCCTCGAGCGCCAGTTGGGCCAGATGATCAGGCTGGTGGATGATCTGCTCGACTTGAATCGTGTCACTCACGATCGTCTCGAGCTGCGTCGCAGTGAAGTTGAGTTGTCTGAAGTGGTTCAACAGGCCGTAGAAGTTGCACGGCCTTTAGTCGATTTGGCCGGGCATCATTTGACTATCGATTTGCCTGACGAGCCGATCCATTTGAACGCCGATCGTGCTCGACTGGCGCAAGTGTTTGGCAACTTACTCAACAACAGTTGCAAGTACACGAGAGCGGGAGGAAGTGTGTCGCTGAGTGCGAAGCATGTTGGCGATGAAGTTGTGGTAAGGGTGAAGGACAACGGCGCCGGGATACCGCAGGACAAGTTAGACAGTATTTTCGATATGTTTACGCAGGTCGATCGCACTTCGGAACAATCGCAGGGCGGGCTTGGTATCGGGCTGACGTTAGTAAAACGTTTGACGGAGATGCATGGCGGATCGATCGAAGCGCGTAGTGACGGCGAGGGACAAGGCAGCGAGTTCATTGTGCGACTGCCAATTCTCAAGCAATCGGCAGCAGCAGAGCAGGATGGTTTTGAGGGTCGCTCAGAATCGCAGGCACAGCGGCGCGTTCTTATTGTTGACGACAATCGCGACTCTGCTGATTCGCTGGCGATGTTGATGGGTATCACGGGCAACAAGACGTACATGGCCCATGATGGTGTTGAAGCAGTGGAAGCGGTTGAGAAGTACCGGCCGGAAGTGGTGTTGCTGGACATTGGTTTGCCGGGGCTGGACGGTCATGAAGTGTGCCGTCGTGTGCGCGAGCAGCCGTGGGGCAAGGACATCATCGTGATCGCGTTGACTGGTTGGGGACAGGAAGACGATCGCCGTAAATCCGAGGAGGCCGGGTTCAATGGTCATCTCGTGAAGCCGGTGGATTACGACAAGCTGCTGGAGCTGCTGTCGACGCTGACGAACGGTCGGGTAGATCAAATTGCGAAGGAGAAACGTGCCTGATGTCATCGAGTGAAGTCGAGGATTATTACGAGCTGCTTCAGGTCAGCGACGTCGCTGAGCCAGAGACGATCAATCGTGTGTATCGCATGCTGGCGCAGCGTTATCACCCTGACAATCGTGAGACGGGCAATGAGGCTCGTTTCCGTGCGATCACCGAGGCTTACCAGGTGCTTTCAGCTCCCGAGAAGCGCGCCCAATACGACGCCACCAACCAGAAGCGCAAGAAGGACCGCTGGCGCCTCGTCGCCGCGGGCGCGCAAACGGAGAACGACTTTGAGATGGAGCAAGTCGTTCGTCTAACTGTTTTAGAGGCTTTGTATACCAAGCGCCGCGTTGACCCGCAAAACCCCGGCATCTATCTGGTTGAGCTGGAGCGCATGATCGGCCGCCCCCGCGAGCACCTCGAATTCACCATCTGGTACCTCAACCAAAAGAAACTGATCAATACGGACGACGCGCGGATGTACTTGACCGCGGACGGCGCGGAGTACCTGGAGGACAGCTACAAGACCAACATACACCGCAAGCGCCTACCGTCCGCGACGGAGTAAGCGCGACAAGTTTTAAAGTCTGCTCAACCACGCGGCTTTGCCGCCCTTAAGGCATGATTACCCTCAAATAAATTACTGGATCGAATGCCGCGTTCCCGATTACTATTCAACAGGTCTAGCGAACTCCCACGTCCTCCGTACGTTGAATGCATCGAGCCTACTACTCATCTTCAAT
>DATHTI010000262.1:0-21907 GCA_035463335.1 Pyrinomonadaceae bacterium
ACGCCCATCATCCTTGGCCGCGGCGCACTATTCCCCTTCAAGATCACCTTCGATCCCGCCTCCCGGCTGATCGCCTTCGAACCAACCGAAGAAGAGTAGCCACAAAATGGCACAAAAACACAAAAAGTGAGTTGAGTTTGACTACCAAACTTCTCTAATCACTTTTGTGTTTTTGTGCCTTTTTGTGGCCGGTTTCTTTTGTGGCTAAAGAGGAATATTGCCGTGCTTGCGTGGAGGGTTGGTGTCGCGTTTGTTTTCCAGTAGTGAGAGGGCGCGGATCAATTTAGGTCGTGTCGAAGCGGGCTCGATGACCTCATCGACAAATCCACGCTCTGCGGCGATGTAGGGATTGGCGAACTTGTCCTGCAACTCTGCGATCTTCGAGGCGCGCGCCGCGTCTTTGTCCTGCGCTTCGTTGAGCTCGCGGCGATAGAGAATTCCGACTGCACCCTCAGCTCCCATCACCGCAATCTCCGCAGAAGGCCACGCAAAGTTGACGTCAGTGCGAATGTGCTTCGAAGCCATAACGCAATATGCGCCGCCATACGCCTTGCGCGTGATCACAGTCACTTTGGGCACCGTCGCTTCGGCAAACGCGTAAAGCAGCTTCGCTCCGTGCGTAATGATGCCGCCGTGCTCCTGTGAAACACCGGGCAGAAACCCCGGCACGTCTTCAAATGTGATTAAGGGAATGTTGAAACAGTCGCAGAAGCGAACGAAGCGCGCGCCCTTGACCGATGCCGCGATGTCGAGCACACCCGCGAGAAACGCCGGCTGATTTGCAACGATGCCGACCGAGCGTCCACCCAATCGTGCAAAGCCTACGCAGATGTTCGGCGCAAACATCTGTTGCACTTCAAAAAAGTAGCCATCATCGACAACGTGATTGATAACGTCGCGAATGTCGTAGGGTTGATTTGAAGCTTCGGGAACGATGTCGTTCAGCTTCGGCTCGATTCGATCTACAGGATCGCTAACCTCGGCGCGCGGCGGATCTTCAAGATTGTTCGAAGGAATAAAAGAGAAGAGCTCGCGCACGATTCGCAGCGCATGCTCGTCAGAATCAGCGGCGAAGTGCGCAACACCGGAAACGCTGTTGTGCGTGACAGCGCCGCCTAACGCTTCCTTTGTGACTTCCTCGTGCGTGACGGTCTTGATCACGTCTGGTCCAGTGATGAACATGTACGACGTGTCTTTGACCATGATGTTGAAATCGGTGATGGCAGGACTGTAGACAGCGCCACCTGCACACGGGCCCATGATGCAACTGATCTGCGGCACCACACCGCTCGCGAGCGTGTTACGGAGAAAGATATCCGCGTAACCACCGAGACTCACAACACCTTCCTGAATACGCGCGCCGCCCGAATCGTTCAGACCGATGATCGGCGCGCCGACCTTCATCGCGAGGTCCATCACTTTGCAAATCTTTTCCGCGTGAGTCTCGGAAAGGGAACCACCAAACACAGTGAAGTCCTGCGCGAAAACAAATACGTTGCGGCCGTCGATCAAACCGTGGCCGGTTACGACGCCATCTCCGGGATAAAGCTGCTTGTCGAGCCCGAAGTCTCGCGAGCGATGGACCACGAGCTTATCAAACTCTTCAAACGAGCCTTCATCTAGCAAAAACTCGATGCGCTCGCGCGCCGTCATCTTGCCTGCTTCGTGCTGCTTCTCGACACGAGCAACGCCGCCGCCCTGTTCCGCTTGCGTGCTTCGCTCGCGCAGTGTTTCCAACTTCGATTTGGTCTGTTTTGGTTGTTGTTTTGAGGCCATATTATTCGTTGAAGGGAAACGCCCTCGCTTCGATGAGCCGGGTCAACTCGTCCACTGCCCGGCGCGCATTCGCCTGAACCTCATCCGGGTAAGCATAGCGCCTGGCGTTCTCTTCAAAATGTTCGACGTCGAGAATTTTGTAAGTGAGATCCGGGGCGACCAGCACGTCAATATCGAGATCGATGTAACTCAGCACGCGCCCATCAAAGCCTGGCGGCTGATTCACGTTACAGTAATAGTTCTTCAGCTCGCCATCCAGATTGCTGAAACGAAAGACGTTGTACCAGCGATCCAGCCAGTAATACTCCGTGCTGATCGTTCCCGACGAGATCGTACCGAGCAGATCGTGTTCGATCTCGTCTTCGAAAACTGCATCGAGGACCAGCAGTGGCCCATCGATTTTGGCTACTCGTGCGGGCCAGCGACGATGCTCGACACCATCGTACTTGAGCACGCTGACAACGATGTCACTTCCTACCACTCTTGGCCCAGTCTGCGAGAAACTGTGCTTGTCCTTTATCCGTCAGCGGGTGATTGAATAATTGCTCGATCACCTTGTACGGCATTGTCGCGATGTCTGCGCCCATGCGCGCCGCTTCAATCACGTGCACCGGATGGCGCAAACTCGCCGCGAGTATTTCTGTCTGCCACGTGTAGTTCCGGTAAATCTCGACGATGCTTTCCAGCAACAGCAGCCCGTTTTCACCAATGTCGTCAAGACGGCCAAGAAACGGACTGATGAACGCAGCGCCCGCCTTCGCGGCGAGTATTGCCTGCGCGGGGGAGAAGCAGAGTGTGACATTTACTTTAATGCCTTCGTCCGTCAGTGCGCGTGTGGCCTTCAGACCATCCTTCGTCAACGGACATTTGATCACGACGTTGGGAGCGATCTTCGCATACTCACGCCCCTCACGAAGCATGCCCTCTTTGTCCTGGCTCGTCACTTCCGCCGAGACGGGTCCCTGAACGATCTCGCAGATGGCGGCGATGTGTTGTTTGAAATCAACGCCACCTTCCTTTGAGATCAAAGACGGATTGGTAGTCACGCCATCCGCAAAGCCTAATTCTGCGGCTTCGCGAATGTCGTTGAGATTTGCAGTATCAAGAAAAAATTTCATAAGAAAGACTCCTATCGGTGCCACAAAGGCACAATATCAGCGGGCGGCGCTCACGACCTGATTCCGTAGTACACCGATACCGCTCACTTCAACCTCCACAATATCGCCCGGCTGCATACGCGAGACGCCCGCGGGCGTTCCAGTCGCGATCAAATCTCCGGGATACAGTGTCATGATCTCAGAGATGTATCGAATAAGAAAGGCGACAGGAAATGCCATGTCAGCCGTGTTGCCTTTTTGTTTTACTTCACCGTTGAGGCGTGTTTGGACAGTGACGTTTTCGGGATCGATATCCGTTTCAATCCAGGGACCGACGGGACAGAACGTGTCGAAAGATTTGCCGCGCGTGAACTGCACGTCTTTGCGCTGGAGATCGCGGGCGGTCACGTCGTTCACGCATGTGTACCCGAGAACATAGCTCAACGGATCTTCCCCGCTCCGAATGTTGCGCGCGACGCGTCCGATCACGACGCCCAGCTCGCCTTCGTGCTCGACCTGCTGTGACGCTCCCGGCAATACTATGTCGTCACCCGACGCGATAACTGCCGACGGCGCCTTCAGGAAGAGCAGTGGCTCGTCCGGCATTTTATTGCCGAGCTCCGCAGCGTGTTCGCGATAGTTTCGTCCAACACAAACGATTTTTGAAGGATTAATAAGTTCTTCCAATTTCATAAAGCTGCAGCGCACCCAATAGATATCTTTTGTGCTTTTTTGCGGCTACGGTGCCTTCTCCGATCCGACCTCAGACGGTGGACTGAGGTTGCCCGCTTTGTCTACCGCAATGATGTAATAGTAGTAAGTCTTGCCTGACTCAACCCTGTCGTCCTGGTAAGTCGTGCGTGTTAACAACGACTGGTTCAGCTTCGTCCAGTTCTGTTTCGGCAGATCGGGATCGGTCGAACGAAAGATGTTGTAACCGGCGATGTCGGTCTCTTTGTTCGCCGCGAAAAAGATTGCGAGTCGCGCTGAGTTTGGCTCGGGTCCAGCAACGCTCGGACGCTCAGGTGCAGCAGGCGGAAAAATGTCTTTCGGCGAAACCGAAACAGCATTCGAGTTGAGACTTTCAACCTGCGCGCCTCCGGTTCCGAGTGATACTGCGCGGACGATATAACGATAGTTGTTGTCGAACTGAAAATTCTTGTCCGCGTAGGTGGTGCCGGAGATCGGCGCTGAATTGAGTGGCTGATTCCCCGGCTCGGTTTGCGACTCGTCTGTGCGATAGACGTTGTAGCCGAGAAGATTCACAGGCGTTGAATTGTCGATGTTCGCAGCGGGTGCTTGCCACGAAAGTGTGATCGAATCTTCAGCGAGTTTGACGTCGGTCGAGAGTGTCGGGGCCTGGGCGATGCGCGCCGCAGGCTCGATTGACAGGAAGTTAGAGAATGCTGCGCGTTGGCCCGACGCGTTAACGTAGCGAATCGCGTAACGCAGGCGAGTGGGTTGACCAGCAAGCTCGAGCGCATCGCGATATGTCAGCGTGTCGCCCGCCGTTTGGATCTGTTCGAAAGTGACTGAACCGACAACCGTCGCACGCGCAGAGAATTCGTCTTCAGTTAACGCGAGCGGTGCGCCGGGTTTCTCAGCGAGGCGATACACGTCGATGCGGCGAATACTTTGCACGCTGCTGTCGGGCGCATTTCGTCGCGGCGCAGGCCAACTGAGAATCACTTCGTTGCCTTGTTGCGCGCCGGAGAGCAGCTCGGTGCGTTGCTGCACGCGTTCGACGGGAGGCAGTGGAGGCCGGCGCTTACCGCATCCGATTAAACCGTTCACACAAGCGGCGAACAGCACAAAAGATCCGAGGGCGCGAATTGCTAACAGATGCGTTGCTCCGAGAGCGTGGAGTTGATTAGAGCGCCGAACCCGCGAAGCGGGTGACAGCATAAAGCCTGGGGCACGAGCCCAGGAAACAGTTACAAAACCTACGTAAGCCCGCAGGGCGGGCGACAGCCTTAACACAAGCGCTTTCGCCCGCTTCGTGGGCTGAAAAATTTTATTTTTCTATTGCTATCCTGGGCTTGCGCCCCAGACTTTATGCTGCCACCTGCTTCGCAGGTTATAGAATATAACGACTGAGATCCTGATCTTTGACTGTTTCTGCGAGCATTCCCGAGACGTAAGCGGCATCAATGCGCTGCTGCTTCGGATCGAGATCGGGCCCTTCGAAACTGATCTCCTCCAGCAGCTTCTCCATAATCGTTTGCAAACGACGCGCGCCGATGTTTTCAGTCTGCTGATTGACCTGCCAGGCGAAGTTCGCGATCGAATCGATCGCATCGGTCGTGAACTCGATCGTCACGCCCTCCGTCTCCATCATCGCCTGGTACTGCTTGATCAGCGCGTTGCGTGGCTCAGTAAGAATACGTTTGAAGTCGTCGATCGTGAGCGACTCCAGCTCGACACGAATCGGAAAACGACCCTGCAGCTCAGGTATCAGATCCGATGGCTTCGAAACGTGAAACGCGCCAGCGGCAATGAAGAGAATATGATCGGTGCGGACCATGCCGTAACGAGTATTCACAGTCGTGCCTTCCACGATGGGAAGAATGTCTCGCTGCACACCCTCGCGCGAAACGTCAGGACCATGCCCGGACTCGCGTCCCGCAATCTTATCGATCTCGTCGAGAAAGATGATTCCCGAATTCTCGACACGGTCAATGGCTGCGCGCGCCACCTGGTCCATGTCGATGAGACGCTCTTCCTCTTCCTGCATCAGGTATTCCATCGCCTCGTCGACACGCATTTTGCGTCTCTTCGTACGACCCTGAAAGAGATTGCCCAACATGTCTTTCATGTTGATGCCCATCTCTTCGACGCCCTGTGGACCAGCCAGCTCGATCACGGGAAAGTTTTTCTCTCTCACTTCGAGCTCAACGAGACGATTGTCGAGCTTGCCACTGCGTAGCTGCGTGCGAAGCTTCTCACGTGTTCGTTGAAACTGTTCGTCACGCGCCGGAGTATCGAGCTCGGTCGACGGTTCTTCATTCGTGTCGGCATCGAAGTCGTAAAAGCCGGATGAGGATCGCGGCGGCGGAAGCAACAAGTCGAGAATGCGTTCTTCGACGTTTAGCTCCGCCTTCTCGGCGATCTCTTCACTCTTGTCCTGCCGCGTCATCTCGATCGAGATCTCGGTGAGGTCACGGATCATGCTCTCGACGTCGCGCCCGACATATCCGACCTCAGTAAACTTCGACGCTTCGACTTTCAGAAACGGTGAGTTGGACATGCGCGCGAGACGACGCGCGATCTCGGTTTTACCCACACCGGTCGAGCCGATCATGATTATGTTCTTCGGCATCACGTCGACTGCCATTTCCGGCGCCAGCTTTTGCCGGCGCACGCGATTGCGCAGGGCAATAGCGACAGATCGCTTCGCGTTTCGTTGACCGACAACGTGCTTATCGAGTTCGGTCACGATCTGACGAGGCGACATCTCGTCCAGCCGCGCCTCTTCATCAACCTCTCCAGCCAAATAAATAACCATAAAACCTTCTATAGCCACAAAAAGCACAAAGGGACAAAAAGTGAATTGTCCTTGTGGGCGTTATAACTCCTCTACGATGATGTTCTGATTGGAAAAAATGCAAATCTCACCGGCAATGCGAAGCGACTCAACTGCAATCTCACGTGCGGATAAATCCGTATTTTTAATCAGCGCACGCGCCGCAGCGAGGGCATACGAGCCACCGGAACCGATCGCCAGCACGCCTTCATCCGGCGCAATCACGTCGCCATTTCCTGACAAAAGAAAAGAAGCCTTTTTGTCTGCTACGACTAACAGCGCCTCGAGATGTCGCAACATCTTGTCGGTGCGCCACTCTTTGCTGAGCTCGATCGATGCCCGCTCGAGGTTCCCGTGATACTGCTCCAGCTTGCTTTCAAATCGCGTCAACAGGGCAAACGCATCGCCCGTTGCTCCGGCAAACCCGGCCAGAATCTGATCGTTATAAAGCCGCCGCACCTTCCTGGCGCTGGCTTTCATAACAGTCTCGCCCATCGTCACCTGCCCGTCTCCGGCAAGCGCTACGTCGGCGCCTTTCCTGACGAGCAGCACTGTTGTGCTACGAACCCGATTTTTTTCCTTGTGCATTTTCTTTAACGAGACTATAGAAACTCGTTTCAATGTAAGTCAAGGACGCCTTCCGGCGCTGTAGTGACGCAGTTTTGAGCACATAGGTTATGATAGCGCCGGAGGCATTGCTTCTGACGGAATGATACAAACACGACCACGCATCGGCATCACGATGCGCATTGAACAGACAACCAACCGTTTCTATCTCGGCCGCGATTACAGCGAGGCTGTCGACGCCGCGGGCGGACTTCCGATACATATCAGCCTGATTCCAAACGCAGACTACATCGACTCGGTGGTCGCGCAACTCGACGGCATCCTGCTCCCCGGAAGCGACTCCGACGTAGATCCTCTGCGCTACGGCCAACAACCTCATCCACAGCTCGGCACCGTCCAGACCATCAAAGACGAAACGGATCTGCTGGTCATCGCTGCGGCTGAACGCAGACGAATACCCATATTCGCAATCTGTTTCGGAATGCAGGTGCTGAATGTGTCGCGCGGTGGAACTCTAATCCAGGACATCAACTCACGAGTACCAGGCGCGATCAAACACGAGCAGGGACCACCACGCGATCGACCGTCACATAGCATCTGGTTGAATGAGAACACGCGACTGTCGAACATCGCGGGCGCGCTTAATGCACTCGTCAACAGCCATCATCACCAGGCAATCGAATCGATCGGCGCGAATCTCGCTGCCACCGCCTGGGCCCCCGACGGCATCATCGAAGCATTGGAAGATCCGCGGCCGGATCGATTCATCGTCGCCGTTCAATGGCACCCTGAGCTCGGTTGGCAAAATGATCTGTTTTCTCAACGTCTGTTCCGTGCGTTTGTAAACGAAGCTATTAACACCCGCGAAGCAGATCTCGCTTCAGTCTCCACACCTGCATGAATCAGCCGGCAAAAGCGCTAGGGTTGGCAGACCATGTCGCCATCGTTACAGGTGGATCGAGAGGCATCGGTAAAGCTGTTGTCGAGCTGCTCGCATCCTACGGCGCTCATGTTGTCGTCAATTACGTCAGAGACGAAGATGCGGCAACCGCCACAGTAAACCTTGCACAATCCCACGGCGTAAAATCGATCGCGATTCAGGCCGATGTTTCGCAACTCGATCAGGCCGAGCGGCTGGTTCAAGAAACAGTTGAACATTTCGGGCGCATAGACTTCCTGATTTGCAATGCCGGGATTTGGGAAGGCGCGGGCGTTGAGTCGATTTCAGAAGAGCTTTGGGACAAAACGCTCGATATCAATCTCCAGGGCACGTGGTCCGTCTGCCGCGCCGCGGTGCCGATGATGAAGCAACAGAGGTTCGGCCGTATCGTGATTGTAAGCTCGACAGCAGGGCAGCGTGGCGAAGCTAACGTTTCAAACTACGCCGCATCAAAAGGTGGTCAGATCGCGTTCACAAAATCGCTCGCGCCGGAGTTGGGATCGTTTGGAATTACTGTGAATTCGGTTGCGCCCGGCTGGGTCGAGACGGAGATGACCGCGCATGTGTTTGCCGACGCGGCGCAACGTGAGTCGATAGGTAAAGGTATTCCATTAGGTCGAGCGGCAACACCCGAAGAGATTGCCGGGCCGATCGTGTTTTTGTGCAGCGAGTGGGCGAATCACATTACGGGTGAGGTGCTCAATGTAAATGGCGGATCCGTACTGTGCGGGTAATTGTAGGGGCGGCCCTTTGTGGCCGCCCCTGCGTGATTTCCGTTTGTTGGTTATAGGAGACCTTCACGTATGACTTTAACTCTGGAGCGAACACAACCTACGCTGGGGCGGCCACGGAGTGCCGCCCCTACAGTGGATCGTCAGCGCGCGAAAGAACACGTCGAGCTGGGACTTGAGAGATTACTTGAAGAGGGACATGCGGCTGTTCGAGGCGCGCGGGTTGGTGTGATCTGCAACCAGGCATCTGTCGATCACGGGTATCGTCACGCTGCGGACTTGTTGCACGAGCACCCTGACGTTCAAGTAACAGCACTGTTCGGCCCACAACACGGAATACGTGGCGACGTTCAGGACAACATGATCGAGACGGGCCACAGCATCGATCGCAAGACGGGCCTGCCGGTTCATTCGTTGTACAGCGAAACCAGAGAACCCACTGACGCGATGCTACAGGACGTCGACGTGCTGATTTTCGACATGCAGGACGTCGGCTGCCGCATCTACACGTTTGTTTACACGCTCGCCAACTGCATGCGCGCCGCAAGGCGCTTAGGGAAGAAAGTGCTCGTTTGTGATCGTCCGAATCCCATCAACGGCGTGACTATGGCCGGGAATATTCTCGAACCGGAATACGCATCGTTTGTGGGCCAGTTTGCACTACCTACTCGTCACGGCATGACAGTCGGCGAGCTCGCGCGCATGTTCAACGAGCATTTCGGTATTGGCTGCGATCTCGAAGTGATTACGATGAATGGTTGGAAGCGAGAGTTCTGGCATGACGATACTGATGCGCCGTGGGTGATGCCTTCGCCAAACATGCCCAGTCTCGATTCAGCGACCGTGTTTCCGGGCACGGTGCATTTCGAAGGCACACAGGTTTCGGAAGGAAGAGGAACAACGAGACCATTTGAGCTGATTGGCGCACCATACATCGATCCGGATGATTACGCAGACCGGCTCAACGCGCTTGGACTCGCAGGCGTGTATTTCCGAAGCTGCGTTTTTCAGCCGACATTTCAGAAGCATGCAGGTGTTAGTTGCGGCGGCGCGCAGATTCACGTACTCGATCGTGATTTGTTTGAGCCGTGGGCTGCAGGGATTGCGATGGCGAAGTTCGCGCATGATATGTACCCGGATCAGTTTCGGTGGAAAGTTCCGCCTTACGAATATGTCTATGACAAGAACCCGTTTGATGTGATCAGCGGAACTGCGAAGATCCGTGAGGCGTTTGAGAAGGGAATCACGCTCGACGAGATAGTTGAATCGACAATGGCGCCGCTCGCGGAGTTTAAGGAATTACGTGAGCCGTACCTTTTGTATTGATGGAAAGTTAACGTGAGATGTTAAAGGTCGTCACGCCGACCGCTCAGGTAGATTGTGAGGCAGCAGCGGGGGCAAGCCCTCGCTCTCCGTACTTTGCGTGAAAGTTCTTATTAAGGTAAAACCTTATCATCGTTAGGTGTTGGAGGATTGATTGGTAAAAACTGAACGGATGCAGGCCGAAGAGGTGGACCCCGCACCTGGCTCCGCCTGGCTCACGGGGGCGGCAGCCTGGTTTGTCCCCGGTCTCGGTCACCTGATGCTTAAAAGATGGTGGCGAGCAGCTCTCATGGGCGGCGCTGTTTGGGTTTGTTTCTTCGTTGGCATTTCAATGGGCGGCCATCTATTCGATCTCACGACCGAAGGCTCTTCGTCCCTGCTGCAAGTGCCGCCAATGATTGCCAACCTCGGCTCTGGCGCGCTCTATCTCGTCTCCTGGCTGCTCGACATCGGATTCAAAGACGATCCAGCTCAGGCCGCACGCGCAACTTATGAATATGGCAACACATTCCTACTCATAGCCGGGCTACTCAACTACCTGAATATGCTCGACGCTTTCGATATCGCCGCAGGGAGGAAACCTTGAGACATTTCCTCGTAATGACATTGTTTGCGGTGCTTGCTTCAGTTGTTTTTGGAGCAATGGCGAAAGATACAACTCAAGAGCGCGTGCTCTATGGTCTGAAAGTGTTTGCTGAGTTCATGGTGATCGGTCTGGTGTTGGGTTGGATCCTGTATTTCATTCCGTGATCCTTACCGATGGCTGTATTTGAAACTGAGGCCCTGATCCTACGCAGTTACAATCTTGCAGAAGCTGACAAGATTGTTGTTTGCCTGAGTCGCTCCGCGGGACTGATCAGAGGAGTCGCCAAGGGTTGCAGGAAACTCAGGAACCGTTTTGGCGCCGGGCTCGAGCCGTTCACACTCGTCAATCTCACTTACTACGAAAAAGAACACCAGGAGCTCGTATCGTTCCGGCAGGTCGAGATCTTAAAGTCACGCTTTAACCTTTCGTCTAATGCATCGCTACTCACAGGCTTTGCGTATATGGGCGATCTGCTCATCGATTTTTCACCACCGCACCAGGCAAACGACAATCTCTTTCGGATGGCGCTCGCGTGTTTCGAAGCAGCGTCGGAGACGCCGGCAGATCTGGATGCGGTGCTGCGATACTTTGAAGTGTGGTTGTTGAAGCTCGAGGGATTTCTGCCGGATTTGCGTTTGTGTGCGAATTGTCAGAGAACGTTTGAAGATGAGTCGATCTATCTCGGGCCGGATTTGTCGTTGCGATGTTTTCAGTGTAGTAGTGGTCGCGGTAGTGCGGTATCGAAGAAACTTCGAGCGCAGTTGCGGGCAACGGAGAAGGTATCACCAGGTAAGTTTGCTGAAGCGGCGAGGGAAGTAGCGAAGGACACGAAGAGAGAGATGGCTGAGCTGACGTTTCACATAATCGGGAGAGTGCTCGAGCGGATGCCACGCGTTCGGCCGGCCAGTTGAGTTTTACAGGATTTCAGGATTAGCAGGACGTGCAGGATAAATCCCGTACATCTTGTAAATCCTGGAATCCTGTTAACGTCTTACTTTAAGGCCGGGCGCGCAAGAGTTAACAAAAACCTTGAAGTTGAGAAGCCTCCTAATCCCGCGTTACATCATCGGTGCGATGGCGCCGTACATCGTCATCTCGCTGTTGATGCTGACCGCTATCCTCCTCGCGCAGCAGGCTGCTCGTCTGGCTGAGATCGTGATCTACGCTGACTTGCCATTCTCACTGCTCGGCAGCATCGGCGCTGCATTGCTGCCGGGAGTGCTTATCTTCTCGATTCCGTTGGCCACACTCGCCGGCATCATCGTCGGATTCTCACGCATGGGCAGCGACAGCGAGATAGTCGCGATGCGTGCGGCAGGTGTCGGTTCGTGGACCATGATCTGGCCCGCACTGCTCGTCGGCCTTCTCCTCACCGGCGCGACAACCTACTTACATCTTAAAGAAGCACCTGAGGCCGCGAGAGATCTCGAACGCATCTCGTTGCAGGGAATGCTCACAAAACTCGACTCACCAGTCGAACCGCGGACCTTCAACACGTTACCGCGCTTCGTAATCTATGTGCGCGACGGCAACAAGGAGCTGGGCACATGGGGACGCGTTTTTATCTTCGCACAGCAATCAGATCAAACCGCGCAAATCTACACAGCGCGCTCCGGACGAATTGATTCGTCAGGCGACCGGTCTGAGCTGGTGCTGACTGATGTGCTGGCCACAAGGTTTCCCACTGCGACGGCCGAAGGAGAAGCGAAACCACCCGCTACAAACCCGATTACCGGGAACGACAAGAATTCTTATGTTGTCGAGCGTTTTGAACAGTTGAGGTTCTCCATTAACACCGGTCGCGCTGACGTCGTACAACGCTTAAATAAGCGCGACACCAACGCCGACGCGATGGATTGGAGTGACTTGCGTGAGCGCGTCGCTTCCGGATCAGAGGCTGAACAAAAAGAAGCCGCGAGAGTTCTCAATCGCCGGGCCGCACTTTCACTCGCGCCTCTTGCGTTTTCATTGCTCGGCGCGATTCTTGGCTTAAGGATTCGGCGCGGCGGCAAGAGTGTTGGCGTGCTGCTCACAATCATCGTCGTCATCATTTATTACCTGCTGTCGCTCCTTGGCGAGTCGCTCGCGCGCGCCGGCAGCATTTCGCCTTATATTGGACCATGGCTGGCGACGATCTTCATCCTCGCTTTGAGCTTGCTGTTTCTGTTCGTCAAGCGGGTGCCTTTTCTATCGTCCGTTTCGATCCTCTCACGAGCACCGAAAGGATCTGAGCCTGCAACCAAAGCAGCGAAGGCAAACTATCGCGGCTTGTCGGCTCTGGGTTTTCCAAACCTGATGGATGCGACGCTCTTTCGCTCGCTCGCGCTCAGTTTTATTGTGTGCTTCGTTGCGCTCGCAGCCATTTTCAACATCTTCACGTTATTTGAGCTATGGCGCTTCATTGCTGTTACTAACGCCGGCGCCGGACTCGTGGCGCGATATCTTTTGTTTCTACTCCCGCTGGTCACCGTCGAGCTGTTTCCTGCGACGATGCTGATCTCTGTGCTCGTCACATATGCGTTGCTGGCCAGAAGACACGAAGCAATTGCGTGGTGGGCGTCGGGTCAGAGTGTTTACCGCTTGATGTTGCCGGGCTTTTTCTTTGCGCTCGCGATCGCACTCGGATCGTGGCTGGTCCAGGAATACGTCATGCCTGGAACCAATCTGAAGCAGGACGCGCTGCGAGCAAGAATTCGCGGTGGCGAGGCGCGCGCAACGATCGGCACGGGCGGCCAGTGGCTCGCGTCGACAGACACGCGTCGTTTCTATTCATACGAGTTTACTGAAGATGGCAGACTGATTGAGCCAACTGT
This sequence comes from Pyrinomonadaceae bacterium, assembly GCA_035463335.1. GTDB lineage: Bacteria > Acidobacteriota > Blastocatellia > Pyrinomonadales > Pyrinomonadaceae > PSRF01. Next base: position 13,357 of record DATHTI010000262.1, read on the forward strand.
TTACGAGCTCGATCCGGAAGCGGTGCATCTCGCACGCGTGGTCAATGCAAAGAGCGGCGTGTGGTTAGATCCAACCCACCTCAAGCTCAGCGAAGCGCAGACGCTGACGTTGAAAGGTCTCGAGGTCGAGCGTAAGACTGAGAGCGAGACAATTTTTGCCGGCGTTGAGTCTCCGGCAGTATTTAAACCCACAATCGATAAGCCTTCACAACTCAGCTCACGAGATTTGAGAACGTATCTCGACGCCGCGAAGCGACGAGGCATGGACGTATCAACGCTCGCCGTTGCACTGCAACGAAAATACGCGGGCCCATTCGGCATTATCATCATGGCGTTGATCGGCATGCCGCTGGCGGTATCGTTTGGAAGGAAGGGAACTGTGATCGCGCTGTGCGCCGCAGTCGTCGTTGGTGTTTCGTACTGGGCGGTGGGTGGCGGATTTCAGCAACTCGGCAATCACGGCTTGCTGCGACCGTCAGTCGCGGGCTGGTCGCCACTGGTAATCTTTACAGCAGCCGGAACGTACTTCCTCTCCCGCGTAAGAACGTAGCCATAACTGTAGGGGCGGCCCTCTGGGGCCGCCCCTGCGTTATTGCCCGAGTTGGGGCGGCCACGGAGGGCCGCCCCTACAATTACGCCGGTTTAGGTGCCTGTTTCCCAGCTCGAGATGTATTCGAGTTGTTCTGCGGTGAGCGTATCGATCGAGATACCGAGTGCCCGGAGCTTGAGGGCTGCGATTTCGGTATCGACTTCCGCCGGCAGCAGGTGAACGCCGGGTGCCAACGTACCTTTATTCTTCACGAGATACTCTACTGAAAGCGCCTGGTTTGCGAAGCTCATGTCCATCACGCTGGCTGGGTGTCCCTCGGCTGCGGCCAGATTAATCAGGCGGCCTTCGCCCAGCACGATGATGCGACGGCCACTCGATTGCACCTTGTACTCCTCGACGAACGGTCGAAGCGTCATAGGATCGCCAGCCATCTCTCGCAACGCAACGAGATTGAGCTCGAGATCAAAGTGTCCGCTGTTACAAACGATCGCGCCGTCTTTCATTCGCGAGAAATGTTCGCCGTCGATCACGTGACGATTACCAGTCACGGTCACAAAGATGTCGCCAATCGACGACGCTTCGCTGATAGGCATAACCCGGAACCCATCCATCACCGCTTCGACTGCTTTGATCGGATCGATTTCGGTAACGACGACGTTCGCACCCATACCGCGTGCACGCAGGGCCACGCCCTTGCCGCACCATCCATAACCAACCACGACGAACGTGCGACCAGCAAGCAGAATATTCGTGGCCCGAATGATGCCGTCGAGCGTCGACTGGCCCGTGCCGTAACGATTATCGAAGAAGTGCTTCGTCTGCGCGTTGTTCACGGCGATGGAAGGGAAGGGCAACACGCCCGCCAGCTCCATTGCTTTGAGACGCTGAATGCCGGTGGTTGTTTCTTCCGTGGAACCGATAAGCTCCTTGATCTGTCCGGCGCGTTCTTTCAAGAGCGTCGCGACAACGTCGGAGCCGTCGTCAATGATGATGTCCGGGTGTGAATCGAGTGCGGTCCGGACGTGACGATTGTAAGTCTCGGTCGACTCGCCTTTGATTGCGTAAACGGGAATCCCCCAGTCGTTGACGAGCGCTGCCGCTACGTCGTCCTGGGTTGAAAGTGGATTCGAAGCGATCAGAACAGACTCGGCGCCGCCGGCTTGCAGGGCGCGCGCGAGGTTAGCGGTCTCAGTGGTGATGTGCGCACACGCGACGAGCTTAACTCCAGTAAGCGGTTTCTCTTCCGCAAACCGCTCGCGGATGAGACGAAGAACGGGCATCTCACGCTCGGCCCATTCAATGCGCTGCCTGCCATGACTCGACAAGCCAATATCTTTCACGTCGAATTCGACGGATGGTGCAGAACTCATATTTGCAGATTCCTCTATGATGAAAGTTAAATTCCCGCGCTTGCGCGCAAGGCTTCGGCCTTATCGGTGTTCTCCCAGCTAAAACCATCTTCATTGCGACCGAAGTGACCGTATGCAGCCGTAGCCTTATAAATAGGACGGCGCAGATTGAGTGACTCGATAATGCCGCGTGGCGTCAGCTCGAAGTTGTCTCGCACGAGCTTCGATAAAGCCGCTTCACTGATTCGTCCAGTACCTTGCGTATCGACGTACACCGAAACAGGATCGGCTACGCCGATCGCATACGCGAGTTGGACCATGCAACGTTCCGCGAGTCCGGCGGCCACGATGTTCTTGGCAATGTATCGCGCCATGTAAGCAGCGGAACGATCCACCTTCGTGGGATCCTTTCCTGAGAAAGCGCCGCCGCCATGAGGCGCGTAGCCGCCGTACGTATCGACAATGATCTTACGTCCGGTGACACCAGCATCGCCCTTCGGACCTCCAGTGACAAACCGGCCCGTCGGATTGATGTGGTACTTGGTGTCTTTGTCGAGCAACTCAGAAGACACGGTGTGCTCGATAACTTTTTTCTGTATGTCGGAGCGCAGTTGCTCGTTTGTGACGTCGTCCGCGTGCTGCGATGAGATGACAACGGCATCCAGTCGGAACGGCCTGCCGTCACGATATTCAACCGTTACCTGAGACTTACCATCGGGCCGAAGATACGGCAGCTCACCTGACTTACGTGCTTCCGAAAGACGGCGCGTCAACTGGTGCGCGAGCTGAATCGGCAGTGGCATCAGCTCCGGTGTCTCGTTACACGCAAAGCCGAACATCAATCCCTGATCGCCCGCGCCGCCGGTGTCAACACCCATCGCGATGTCAGGTGATTGTCTATCGAGTGCCGATAAAACAGCGCAGGTGTCGCAATCAAATCCATAACTCGAATGGGTGTAACCGATTTCGCGGATCGTTTCGCGGGCAATCTTGGAATAGTCGAGCACCGCATCGGTGGTGATCTCGCCGGCCACAACTACAAGACCTGTTGTCACGAGTGTTTCACACGCGACGCGCGCCTTTGGATCGGCGGTCAGCGCCGCGTCAAGTACCGCATCAGAAATTTGGTCGGAAATCTTGTCTGGATGGCCTTCAGTGACGGACTCAGAGGTGAATAGAAAACCGGATTCGCTGCTCAAAACAACTCCTTTATATGCATACAGTCTCGAATTTTGCGCACAAAAAGACCGCGTACTTTAGCAGTCAGCGTTTTAGGGTGTCAAGGCGGGCCTCGACTTATTCATCCACAGATTACACAGATACTTAGCCAATCTTTGCAATCTGTGGAGGCAAAAGATCTAAAAATGTCTAAAGCAGAAGATTTTCCCAATACGTAACTCCCGCCACTGACATCTAAGAAATCACATCAAGTAAGAACCACGGGCCTGAATGACTACGTCTCCCACATAGTTACTTATGCCACACTCACTCTTAGCTCCTCTCGAAGTGACCCACGCATTATTCGTCCGTGCGAGCGCCGCGCAATTTCAGTTTGGCGAAGACACCGCGCTTGTTGCTGTACAGCACATGCTGGAGCAGACGGTGGACCTATTTGAAACTGTGGCCGAGCTGGGCCTGAGCCGGCAGAACATCTTTGCGCTCGGCAAAGTCTACTCAAACAGTAGTGTCGTGATTAAGACACTACGTAAAAGAGGCGTGACTGTTGTTGAGACGACTATCCCTGAGCCAGGAAAGTTTGATCAGTATTTTGAACAGGACTGCAAGAGGCTCTGGCAAGTCGCGGCTGAAGCGCTCGCGGGGCGCCGCATCAAACGCATCCTCGTCCTTGATGACGGTGGAATGTGTATCACCACGATGCCTGAGCTGCTACAGCGCTATGCAATGTGTGGCGTCGAACAAACGTCTCTGGGTATGTTTCTTTTCGAACAAAAGCCGCCGCCGTTTGCGGTGATCTCATGGGCCAGAGCCGCGGTAAAACTGGAGCTCGGTGGTCTGATTTTTTCTCAATGCCTGATCGACAGATTGAACCCTGCGATCGGTCGCAGAGCTCTGCCCGGAGAACGTTTCGGCGTTATCGGGCTGGGCAGCATTGGACACGCCATCGCACAACTCGCCGCGCGGCAGGGCAGGAGGGTGTTGTACTACGATCCGCGCCGGGAGTTGCAAGTTTTTCCGGCGCTGCATCGTCAGGTCAATCGCGTCGAATCTCTCCAGGAGCTGATCGAACGTTGTGAATACGTGATCGGCTGTTCTGGCCGGAACCCTTTTAAGGACAACTGGCCGCTCAATCACCAGCCTGGAATAAAGTTTTTCAGCGCTTCGGGTGGTGACCAGGAGTTTGGCCCTATCATCAACTCTCTAAAAACGAAACCGGGTTTTCACGTTGACGATGACACGTGGGACATCACCTCTGAACACGGTCCTTGCGGTCCAATCGAGATCGCTTATCTTGGCTATCCCTACAACTTTGTTTCTCGAGAACCCGAGGCGGTGCCGACACGTCTCGTGCAACTCGAAACCGGCGGATTACTTGCAGCTCTGATCCAGGCCCGCGTGTATCTAAACCTTTGTGACGCAGGTCTGGCGCGCAACCGCGGCATACATCGAGTGTCGCCCGGAGTACAGCACTTTATTTACGAGGAGTGGCTCAGGGCCATGCGAAACTTGAAGATCGATATCGCCGAGTTCTTCGGCTACGATCCGGCGATGCTACGCGCGGCTCAGCACGACGGCTGGTTCGCACAAAACTCTGAGCCGCAGCCCGGCAATCAATACATGCCGCTTAGAAAACTGGAAGAGGAAATGGACCGGTTTGGCTGTGTTGAGTGTAGCCTGACGAATTCGCATCGAGCGGCAAGCTGAAGCGAATCTCAGTGCCGCAGGCGGGCGCCGAATCGATGTCGATTATTCCACCGGCGGCGTGGGCGCGTTCCTGCATGCTTACGAGTCCGAGAGTTGCCGCACGTGGCGCCCGTTTGCGCAGCCGTTCGACGTCAAAGCCCACGCCATCGTCTTTCACAGTAAGAAACAAGACGTGACCATCACCCGTGAGCCGCACCAGCACCTGAGTCGCTTTCGCGTGACGGATTACGTTGGTCAACGCCTCCTGCGCGATGCGGAAACATGCTGTCTCGAGCTCGCGTGAGAAACGCTCGTTCTCATCCGGCAGCTCGACCACAACATCGACGTTCAAGCCGGTGCGTTTTGTGTAACGATCAACGTACCAGCGCAGTGCTGTCGTTAAGCCGAGGTCGTCGAGGATCGGCGGACGCAAGTCAACGGAAAGATCACGCACCAGTCGCAAAGCCTCGTCGACTGCTTCGATGTTGTCTTTAACGTAGCCGCCTGCTTCCGATCCCTGGCAAAACTGCTGCACCGTGTGGAGATTCATCTTCACAGCCGTGAGAATCTGACCGATCTGGTCGTGCAGCTCACGCGCAATACGCCGTCTCTCGTCTTCCTGCGCCTCGATCAACTGGCGTGAAAACATTTGCAGTGCATCCTGGGCAAGCTTGCGCTCGGTGACATCGCGCGCCATGCCTTGCACGCCAACGAGCATTCCGTTTTCGTAAATCGCACGGCTGCTGACCTCAATCGGCACGCGACGACCATCCTTTGCAATCACATCAACTTCATAAGTCGTCTCGCCCTGTTGGGCCAGTTTTTTCCAGAAACTATCGCGCACGTACTTGACGTGCTCCGGTGCAACAAACTCTTTGAAGTTATGCCCGACAATCTCTTCGCGTGAGTAGCCGGAAAGTTTTTCAGCAGCGCGGTTGATGCTGAGATACTTACCTTCGAGATCGTGAACGTAGATCGCGTCTTTCGCATTTTCAAACAACTCACGATAGCGTTCCTCACTCTCACGCAGCGCCATCTCGGCGCGTTTTCGTTCAGCAATTCGTTCCTCGAGCTCGTGTACGTAGCGCTGGCTCTGTTCGAACAACTGCGCGTTTTGAATCGCGGTGGCAGCCTGCGCAGCGAGTGTCTCAGCGAGCTGGGCATGCTCTCGTTTGAAAAAATCAGGCTCGACTTTGTCGACGGAATACAAACCAATGACCTTACCTGACGCGACCAGCGGCACGCCCAACCAGTTACGCACGTGGTCGGCCCCGGGACGGAACTCCCAGCCAGGTTCGTTCTTGGTATCGGGTACGATGAGAGTTTGTTTCGTAGTACAGATCCGGCGCAGTAGCGGGTTCTGCTTTCCGTCGAAGACGATGGCGCGCGTAGTCTCGATGTCCTGGTAACCTTCGTAACGTCTGAGTGCCCGGATGACAAATTCCCACTCGGCATCACACAACATCACGTTCGCACTATCGTAAGGGACGAGCTTGCCGAGATAATCGAGCAGCGTTTCCAGCACTCGTTCCAGGCTAAGGTTCTGCGTGAGTGCGATGTTGGCGTCTCGCAGGATCTCAGCCTCCTGGCGTATGGCGTGCTCACGCGCCAGCAGTCCAGCCAGTTCAGGTGCTTCAGTATTCATAATGAGTTTCTCTGTAAAACGGTTGAGTCTGTGCCGCTGTGGTAATTGTCTCACGTTAATGACCACAGAGACACAGAGAACTTCAGTCTCACAGAGCCTGAGGGAGGAGGTGAGGGCTTACGCCGGGTGATATTTCTTTCACACTAACACGGCCACAGATACAGTTTGAGTGGGCCGCTGGCCGCGGCAGTGTTGCCGGAACGATCGACCGCCTTCACGGTAAAGATATTGTCGCCAAACGAAATCAAAGCCAATATCACCTCAACCACGGTCAGTCTTTCGTGACCCACGCTGATGAAAAGTACTGAGCGTACGAGGGAAAGGGAAGCCAAAGATTATCAGATCTTTAGAGCGCTGACTATTATTATTCTGCCTTAAGTTCGTTGAGATTCGTGGCAGGAAGAATCGCCAATTGAGCATGCCACCAAACGGTAATGATAGTTGGGCCAGCACGATCTCTACGCACCAAAATTCGGCGTTTCAGAGTTCAAGCTCTAGCTTGTGGCGGAAGAGCAAGCTGAAGCGTTGAACTCTGAACGCCGAACTCTGAAACGCCGAAGCTAATCGCCGGTCGCACACGTGATATCTCGAGCGACATTGGTCCTATCAACTACCGCTGTGGGTGCTCCGGTTATCGGTAGCCACTGCAAGTAATCCTGCAAGTTTTATGCAGCGATAAGTTCTTGGAATACACCGTGTTTACAGCCTTTTCGCTGACCCAGGTTCAATTATTTGGCTACGGGATCTACAAAGTTGTATGTGCTGCTTAAGTCGTCGTTGGCCGAAATGTGATAGATTCTCACTCCCGCAGCTTTCTCGTGGGATCCCCCACATCCTGCTTCAACTCAAAACGGAGGAAACATGATCAATTTGACTCGAATACCTGTGTTGGTTGTAGTTGTGTATTCGCCGCAAGTGCGATGGTCGTCGTCGGAGGAGGGAACTCGTTCCAGGCTGCTAAGCCAACTGAAGGGAAACTTCTAAAGATTCAGGGTCAGGTTTCAGTTAACGGCACTGCTGCAATTTCGGGTGCAACAGTTTTTTCCGACAGCACGATTACAACTGCGGCGCGGTCGAGCGCGGTTGTCAGCCTTGGCAAGCTCGGACGCGTCGAGGTGCTTCCCGATTCGACTATGAAGTTGAACTTCAGCGATCCGAATGTTTCAGTGGGCATGCTTGACCAGGGGCGCGTGAGAGTGTCCTCGTCATCAAACGTCACTGCTAAAGTTACAACGAAAGACAGTGAAGTCGTTGCCACAGGCAATCAGCGAAATGAATTTACAGTTGATACCACTTGCGGCAACACGTTCGTGTCGGTCGCTAAAGGGACGGTCGAGCTGCGCGCTGGTAGTACTGTGAAACAAATCGCAGCAGGGAACCAGGACACCGCCGGTCAGGCACGACCCGGCTGCACGCCGGCTCCTTAAATTCTGACCTGAGAATTCATTGACATCCGAACTCATGGAGTGTATATGCTTGCCACGCTTTTACAAATAGAAGTGGGTCCTCCGTTTCACCTTTGACTCGAGCCGACCCGTACAAGGAGGTCTCTGAATGAAAAGAAAGCAATTTCGAAGTATGGTCTGGACGGTGGTGACCGCGATAGCTCTCTTGAGCCTTACCGCGGGCGCCGGCGCCGTTCAGGGCGATAAGAAAATCCGGTTGTTGGATGACTGCGAACCTACAACCTTCAACGCCGTGCTTGGCCCTGGCGCCTGCATCGGCAATGGCCACACAACCTTTGATGAGTTCATCGCCGAGCTCGCAGCCACCCAGGATGCTCACAAATGGCGCAACCAGCCAAGCAATATGCATTTGAATGTGGGGCGTCCGACACTAATCGAGAATCGCGGTGGTGAGGTGCACACTTTCACGCCGGTCGCCGAGTTTGGCGGTGGATTTATTCCCGACCTAAACGGTATTTCCGGTAATCCGGTTCCAGCTCCGGAATGCCTGAACTTTGGAGCGATAGTTTTCATCCCGGCCGGTGGTGTTGAGCCCGGGCCGACTGCCGGGGCGGATCTTTCCGTCGGCACACACAAGTTTCAATGCTGCATTCATCCCTGGATGCGCACTGTGATCGACGTTGCGGATCCTGGACCGACGGCCGCTCCAGCCGCCGCGGGAAAACACAATCACCACTGA
>DATHTI010000263.1:0-10847 GCA_035463335.1 Pyrinomonadaceae bacterium
GTAGCGATTGCGGAAAACAAACCGCAGGATGCGATCAGCTCGTTTGAGCAGGCGCTGAACGTTGACGCTACCAACTTCGACGCGCTCAACGGACTCGTCACGCTTTACGGAAGAAACAACGAGCTCGACAAGGCCCACGCCCGGATCGATCAGGCGATTAGCGCTTATCCGAAGATGGCGTCGTTGCACTACCTGAAAGCGCAGGTGTTTGGCTACCAGCAAAATGGCCAGATGGTCGAAGCGGAATTGAACAAGGCGATCGAGCTCGATCCGAACTACATGCCTGCTTACTCGGGTCTCGCGGCGCTCTACATCCAATCGAAGCAGGAAGACCGCGCGATCGCGCAGTATCAGAAAATCATTAACCTGCGGCCAGACAACGCCACGCCTTACGTGTTGATAGGAATGCTGGAAGACCAGCGCAAGAACTACGACGTTGCGGCTGACAATTACCGCAAGGCTTTGGAAAAAGATCCGAACGCGGTGATTGCGGCAAACAATCTCGCCTGGCTGTATGCGAGCACAGGCAAGGGCAATCTTGACGAGGCGGTGCGGTTGGCCCAGGGAGCGGTGCAGAAGAACCCGAACATGGCTGGTTTTATCGACACGCTGGGTTGGGTTTATTACAAGAAGAACCTGCATTCAGCGGCAGTCGAACAGTTACGCAAAGCAGTTTCAATTAACGAAGCACAGGCTCGCGCCACGAACAGCGCGCCGAGTGCGGCTTATCACTACCATCTCGGTATGGCTTTGAAAGAGAAGGGTGAAAGGGAAGAGTCGCGTCGTGAGTTGCAGACAGCGATTCGGCTTTCCGAGAAGGCGCCTTTCGCAGAGCTGGAAGAGGCGAAGAAGGCGCTGGCCTCGCTGTAATTTGAGGTTGCACAGAGAAGAAAGAAGATAGGAGTGCGTTATGAGCGTTGAGTTCAGACAACGAAAACCCAGTGAATACTTGAAGATTTTGCGGCGGAGAAAGTGGCTCATCATTCTACCGACAGTGGCCATCTCCGTCGCCGTCGCGTGGGTTGTCATAAAACTTCCCGACGTCTATCAATCGACGACGCTCATTGTTGTCAAACCATCGACACTGCCGACCTCGGTGGTCCTGACCAACACTGAAGACAATTTGACGCGCCAGTTGTCAAGCATCTCGCAGGTTGTCACCAGCCGTAGCTCGCTCGAGCCACTCGTCGAGAAGTATGACCTTTACAAAGTCGAGCGCATGCGTGGCGAGCCGATGGAAACCGTCATCGGCAACATGCGCAGCGACATCAAGGTCAATCTCAACACGAGCCGCAACGACATCACCAACGGCTTCGACATCAGTTTCCGATATCGCGATCCGAAGACGACGCAGGCAGTCCTTACTGAGCTGGCCGGCAAGTACATCAGCGCGCAAACGCAGAACACGGTCGATACAACTCAGGCTGCGCGCAATTTCATGGATAACCAGGTGAACGAGGCACGCAACGCCCTCAATGAAGTCGACAAGCAGATTCTAGAATTCAAGGCGCAGCACGTTGGGGAACTGCCGTCTGAGGCAGAGGCCCTGTTCAACCAGCTCGCGGGTTTGCGTGAAGAACAGAAAGCGTTGATCTCGGAAGTGGGCCGGATGCAGGACCGCCGCGCCGCTGCCACGACGCAGCTCGCCACGGTCAAGGCAGCCAGAGCCCAGGCCATCATTGACACGGCTGAGAATGTAACTGATCCAAAGACCACCCTCGCTTATTCGCAACTCGTCACACGCAAAGCTGCACTGCAAGGTGAGTTGACCAGAATGAAGCAGGAGCTGCGTGAGAAGCACCCGGATGTGATCGCGAAACAGAAAGAGATCGATCAGGTGCAGGAACAGATGGATGCGGATATCGCGGCATGGAAAGAGAAGATCAAGGAAAAAGAGGAAAGACTCAAGAAGAATCCTGACGTTGCCTATGCTGCGGCCGAACAGGAAATTAAGTTGACGGAAGGTGAGATCAAGCGCCAGCAGGCTTTGCTCGCCCAGAACGAAACGCAGATCGCCTCCATCATCGAACGAATCAACAAGGTGCCCGGAGTTGAAGTCGCACTCAGCGCCATTGAACGCGATTACCAGACGAAGAAAGCGGCGCTGGACGCTTTGGTCGCACAGCAGCAGAAGATCGCTCTCGGCGCCGACGCCGCAAGCCAGCAGCAGGGTGAAGGAATCCAGGTCATCGACCCCGCAAACTTGCCGTCGCAACCGGTGGCTCCGAAGCGACTCATGCTGAGCAGTTTCGGAATCGCGGCTGGTCTGGCCCTGGGCTTGTTGCTGGTCGGAATCTTTGAAGGACCACGCCTGCTCACCATTCAAAACTCGGAAGACGCTCGGCATTACACCGGACTGCCGGTGCTGCTCGCCGTCCCCGAACTACTGACTCCCCAGGAAGCGCGTGCGATACCACGCCGTCGCAAGTTGTTACTCGTGGCCGGGGTGATCGCGACGATTGTGAGTATTCCGGCGTTGGCGCTTGCCCTCAAGCTCACGCACGTCTTCGAGTTCCTGATGCAGAACTCAGGTCGAACATAACGAGCTAGTCGCTGGAACTGGAGGTTCAATAGAGTGTACGCAGAATTTTACGGTTTGAAAGAGTTGCCATTCGCGCTAACTCCCGACCCGCGCTTCATTTACTTCACTCCGTCACACACGGAAGTGATGGCCAACCTGCACTATGGCATTGAATCGGGCAAGGGACTCGTGGTGGTGACCGGCGAAGTGGGTACTGGCAAGACGACGATTCTCCGCTGGATGATGGAGCGTCTCGATCGCACGGTGCTCGTCGCTTACATCTTCAATCCACGCTTGTCAGTGCCTGAGTTTTACCAGCACGTCGCGACTCTGCTCGACGTGCAGAAGTGGGAAACAAAGTCGGAGTTGTTACTTGAGCTGGGCCGGGCGCTCGAGTCGCGGCATTCGCGCGGTTTGCGGACCGTGCTGATTGTCGACGAAGCGCAAGGCTTGTCTCCACACGTGCTCGAAGAGATCCGTTTGCTGTCGAATTTCGAATCGAACACCGCGAAGCAGTTGCAGATCGTTTTGACTGGTCAACCGGAATTGCGCGAAGTGCTGAACAATCCGGACCTGCGACAGTTGAAACAACGCATTGCACTGCGCTGCGTGATCAAGCCGCTGCCGAATGTTGAAGAGACAGATCGTTACATCACTTCGCGTTTGCTGGTAGCGGGTGCCGAGCGTACAGACGTCTTCGCGCCTGAAGCTGTTGATTACATTTTCCGTTGTTCCGACGGCATTCCGCGAAACATCAATAACCTTTGCGACAACGCGCTGCTGGCGGGCTATGCGGCCGGCGACGTGACGATCGGACGCTCGATCATTGAAGACGTGGCTGAGACGTTTGACATGTTGCCGCGCTCGGACCGGGGGCGAGGACAAACCGGAGAAGAGCGCGAAGCTCCCGCACGAATCTTTACCAGCGCCGGACGGGCCGAGTTATGGAACGCGGGCAAGGGAGACACGGACTAAGATCTTCATCCACAGATTACAGATGTCATAAACAATCTGTGTAATCCGTGGAAAGAAAGACACCACATTTGAGGTGAATCGATGGGAAGAGTTTTTGACGCCATGAGACGACACAGCGCGACCGATGACAACGGTAACGCTGCCAAACCAAAAGCAAAACCAGAGCACCGCGACGAGAGGCCACGCGTTACCAACCTGCCCTCGTCCGAACAGATCGAGGAACAGCTACTGAGCGGTTCCACTATCATGTCTGTTCCCAAACAAACGGTGCGAAGTTCAGCGTCCACTGCGCACACTGCGGATGTACCCGGCGGGTCGGCACTCCCCGGCGGAATTGCTTCGCGTGATGCTGGGGCAACTTTGGGCGCTGCCGAGGCGACGCGCGCCGGAGGATTCGTCACTTATGACATTTCTCCTTCGCGCGTCGAACCTCACTTGATTGCTATCAGCCAGCCGCGCTCGGCTTACACCGAACAATATCGCGGGCTGCGCACCAAGGTTCTACAGGCTGGCGAGCGCACTCAGATGCGCGCCATTGTCGTCACCAGCGCAGGCATCGCAGAAGGCAAAACCCTCACCGCGCTCAATCTCGCCTGGTTGCTGGCCCAAACTGAAGGCGTCCGCGCACTCGTTATCGACAGCGATCTGCGTCGCCCGTGCGCCACTGATTACCTTGGCATCGATGCCGAGGGCGGACTTTCGGAAGTGCTCGGCGGCCAGCTCAATCTCGAGGACGCCATCGTTCGTCTCGAACCCTCGGGCCTTCACCTTTTGCCTGGTGGACGGCCGCGCGACGACGTCGCCGAATTGCTTTCTGGTCCAAGCTACGCACGCATACTAAGCGAAGTGCGTCGCATGTTCGACTACATCATCATCGATGCGCCGCCGCTCGGCATCTTTACTGACGCAAACTTGTTGATGTCACGCGCTGACGGCGGAATTCTGGTCGTACGGGCCGGCAAGACTCGTTACTCGACCGTCGACAAGCTTTTGGAGCACATGCCGAAGGAGCGACTGCTGGGTGTGGTGTTGAACCGTACTGAAGAACAGCCTGAGGCATCTTCTTATTACTACCAGCATCGCTACTACAACCGCGAAAGAAGAACTACTGAAATGACACCGGTTCCGGCCGAGAGAGTTGAAGAGGAGGTAGCAACCGTTAATTGAGAGCTCTACGTGTCAACGGGCGAACTCTCCTATTGATCGTTGCTGAGGCGGTGCTCGTCTACGGCGCGATCATAGCCGCCGTGTACCTGCGCGTCGGTGTTGAGGGTGCGCATTTCGAGCTCATTGAGAAAAATGGCTACCAGAAAGCGGCAGTCGCGGGTTTTTTCTGCCTCGCCGCTTTTTATCTTTTCGATCTTTACGATTTCCTCATGATGCACGACCGGCGCGAGCTGGTATTGCGACTAATCCAGGCGCTCGGCCTGGCGTGGATCGCGCTCGCGTTGTCATTCTACTTTTTTCCGGATCTGAGGCTCGGGCGCGGCATTTCATTGATCGCGTTGCCGCTCGCGCTCACGTTAATGGTTGGGTGGCGAGTTTCGATTCACTGGGTCCTGGGCCATCCGGATTTTGGCGAGCGTATTCTGATTGTTGGATCAGGCAACCTTGCGGTCGAGGTTGCGCGTGAAGTGTTGAATCGTCCCGATGCCGGTTATCGCATCATCGGCTTTGTCGGTACTGACGCCGACTTGTTAGGCAAGAGCCTGATCAACCCGCGCGTGATCGGCATGACCGAGGAGCTCGACGAGATCGTCAAGCGCGAGAAAGTCGATCGCATCGTGGTGGCGATGGGCGAGCGGCGTGGGCAGTTGCCTACGAACAAGCTTTTGCAGCTCAGTCTCACGGGCGAGGTATCGATTGAAGAGGGGCAATCGTTTTACGAGCGCATCACTGGTCGCGTGTCGTTGAACATGCTGCGCCCATCGTGGCTGATTTTTAGCGGCCGCGGGAGACAGAAGAGAATCTCGGGATTCGCGCGCACCGCAGTTCACTGGCTGGTGGCTTTGATAGGCGCGATTCTTTCGCTCCCGGTCGTCATCGTCACCGCGATACTGATCAAGCTCGAATCGCGTGGCCCGGTCTTTTACAAGCAGGAACGCGTCGGGAAAAACGGGCGCACGTTCGTGTTAACGAAGTTTCGCTCGATGAGAGTTGACGCCGAACAGGATGGCCCGGTGTGGGCCAGCAAGGGCGACTCGCGCACCACGCGCGTCGGACGCGTCATTCGCAAGATTCGCGTCGATGAGATTCCGCAGTTCTGGAACATTCTGAAAGGCGAGATGAGCTTCGTTGGCCCACGGCCCGAGCGCCCGCATTTCGTGGCCCAACTCGCCGGGGAGATCCCGTTTTACGAGCAGCGACATTTGATCGCGCCGGGACTCACGGGCTGGGCGCAAATCAAGTATCCCTACGGCGCGTCGATTGACGATGCACGTCAGAAACTTCAGTACGATTTGTTCTATATCAAAAACCACGGGCTGGTTCTTGATGCAATCATCATGTTCGAAACGATCAAGATCATTCTGTTTGGGCGAGGGGCCCAATAAGTCCCGGGTTTTGGAGGTTGAAATGACTATATACACACGAATGGCGCTTGCTTTGGTGATGTTGGTAGCACTGGCTGCCGGCATTGCCGCTCAGCCACAGACGCCGGCGCCGAGCGATCCGCAAAAAGCACGGCCGCGCACGACGAGCGGCCAGGAAAAGAAGGATCCAAAGACTGGCGAACACACTGACGACACTTCGCCTACGACTGCTGATATTCCTGCCGACATGCAGGCAAACCGGCAGGGGCAAATGTCGGAGGAAGCGGCCATCACTGGTTACTACAACAATTTCTTCAGCACTTACCGACTTGGTCCTGAAGACATAATCTCGGTTGAGGTGTTTAACCAGGATCGCTACTCGCGTAAAGGCATCATCATTCCTCCCAGCGGTCGCATTTCACTCTCCCTGATCCCTGGCGGAGTTTTCGTGAATGGTAAAACGGTCGATGAAGTAGCCGAGGTCATCACGAAGAAATATGACGAGTTCATCATCGATCCGCAGGTTACTGTTTCACTCGATAAGGCGTCGTCGTATCGCTACAGCGTCATTGGCGATGTGGGCCAGCCCGGCGTGCGCTTGATGAATCACCGCATGACTGTTACTGAAGCGCTTGCGGAAGCGGGCGGCGTGCTGAGCACGGGCGACCGGAGCAAGGTTTATGTGCTGCGACGGCAGCCCACCGGTTTGGTGTCACCGATCGTTGTCAACGTCTCCGCGATTTATAAAGGCAAAGCTCCCGACACGACCTATCTCGTGCCCGGCGATCAGATCATCGTGCCCGGCAACAAGATGAAGAAGGTCAGGGAGTGGCTCGGCTTCACTTCAGTGCTCGGCTTCGCCCGCATCTTCGGCGTCCCCGTGCCATAACCTCGGTAGAATTGGCGGATTCGCCAACAACTGTAGGGGCGGCCCTCTGTGGCCGCCCCTGCGCGGAAACACAATGTGGTAAACCTGGGGCGGCCACGGAGGGCCGCCCCTACAGTTATGACCAACGTACTGAAATCCTTGCTGTTGCTGTTGCTGCTTGCTGTGCCCACGTTTGCCCAATCAGGCACGTGGGCGCGACAGCGAACGGGCTCGATGGCGTGGCTGCACTCCGTTTTCTTCCTCGATCAAAACCGTGGTTGGGCCGCCGGCAGCAGAGGCACACTCCTGCAAACCTCAGACGGCGGCAACACCTGGAAACCGCGCTCCGCTTTCAGTAATGACGTCGTGCGCGACATCTTCTTCATCGACGAGCGCAACGGTTGGATGGTCGTCGAGGTAAACGCTTACGAGCTCAAAACGAAAGACGATCCGCGCGCGTACCTGATGAAGACTACTGACGGTGGAGAGCGCTGGCAGCGGATCGAGATCAAGAATTTCGACGTCGATGCGATTCTGGTTCGGGCCGTGTTCAATAGTAATGGACGCGGCTGGACGTTTGGCGAAGGCGGATCGATCTACAAGACTTATGACGCCGGCGACACGTGGGAAAAGTTGCGCTCGCCGACGCGACGTTTACTGCTGGGCGGGATCTTCGTCGACAACGATCGCGGCTGGATTGTCGGCGCAGGCGCGACGATCATTCAAACTTCGGACGGCGGAGAAACGTGGTATCAATCGACGCTGCCGCAGGTTGATAAGTCAGTTCGTTTCAACGCGACGTCGTTTATCGACAATCGCAACGGATGGGCGGTTGGCAGTGGCGGCAGCGTTTACAACACAGTGAATGGTGGCCGCACCTGGGAGCGACAGGATTCGACAGTTCCGATTGACCTGTTTGACGTGAAGTTTCTCGACGCGCGCGAGGGCTGGGCCGTGGGCGCGGAAGGAACAATCATTCACACGACGGACGGCGGCGCGCATTGGACCGTTGAGCGCAGCGGCACGGAACACCCACTCGAGCGCGTCTTCTTCTCAGACCGAAACCACGGCTGGGCCGTCGGTTTTGGCGGCACCGTCGTCTCCTACCTCCGGAATTAGCCACAAAAAGGCACAGAAAGCACAAAACGAAGGGAGATCTTGCGCGCCCGATGAGAAATACTTTTGTGCTTTTTGTGCCTTTTTGTGGCTAATCTGCTTTCGGGCGCATGTGCGGGAAGAGGATCACGTCGCGTATGGAGGTCCGGTTCGTGAGTAGCATCACGAGTCGATCGATGCCGATACCGATGCCGGCCGCGGGCGGCATACCGTAAGAGAGCGCGCGGATGTAGTCTTCATCCATCAGCATCGCCTCTTCGTTACCTCGCTCACGCTGCCTCACCTGGTCACGAAAGCGCTCGTATTGCTCTGCCGGATCGTTCAACTCAGAAAACCCGTTCGCGATCTCCATGCTTGCGATATACAACTCGAAACGCTCGGCTACGCTCGGATCCGCAGGCGAAGCTTTCGAGAGCGGCGAGATCGGTTTGGGAAAGTCCGTGATGAAAGTCGGTTGCACTAATCCACTCTCAACGTGCGTCTCGAATAGCTCGAGCACCCGGTCATCAGTAATCTGATCATCCGCGACTCGTCCTCTCAGACTCTCTTTCATCCCGATGCGCGAGAACAGCGATCCGAAGTCGATCTCGTGCTCACCAAACTTCACATGTGTATGGCCCAGCACTGTGAACACGACCGTGCGCAGTATGTGTTCACAGAAATCCATCATGTCGTTTACGTCGGCATAGGCCCAGTAAAACTCGAGCATCGTGAACTCGGGATTGTGACGCGTCGAGATGCCTTCGTTACGGAAGTTGCGATTCAGCTCGTAGACCTTCTCGAAGCCGCCGACGAGCAGCCGCTTCAAATACAGCTCGGGCGCGATCCGCGCATAAAGATCGATATCGAGCGCGTTGTGATGAGTCTTGAAGGGACGCGCGGCCGCGCCGGTCGCAAGAGGCGTCAACATCGGTGTCTCGACCTCGATGTAGCCGTGGTCCTCCAGAATGTGCCGCAGCTCGCGCACGACGGCCGCACGAAGCTCAAACACTTCACGCGGCGTCAGGGTGTCGTCCTTCTCGAGTTTGAGACTGCCGGCAATCAGATCCGCGTAGCGCTGGCGCTGACGAATCTCGGGATCGTTAATGCCGTGCATCTTGTCAGGCAGCGGCAGAAGCGCTTTCGATAGAAACTGTAGCTTCTGCACGTGGACCGAGAGCTCGCCCGTCTTCGTGACGAACAAATACCCTTCCACGCCGATAAAATCGCCGTGGTCCAAAAGCTGGAACAATGCCCAACCATCGACCTCGCCTCCGTCAGCTTCGTTACTGATACCAGTGACATCAGCTTTACGAACGTAGATCTGCAATCGCGAAATGCCGTCAGACAGGTGGACGAACGCGACTTTGCCCATCGTCCGCGGCGGTGTTGCGAGACGGCCGGCGACGCGAACGACAAACTTGTTCAGCTCTTCAGGAGATTGGACGTCGCGAAACTTCTCGACAATCGTAGTGATCGTGTCTTCTTTTTCCGGGTCGAGGATGCGGCTGCGCTCAAACTTGTTTGGATAAGCGTTGCCGACGAGCCGCTGCAAAGCTTCGAGGTGCTCGCGCCGCGCGAGCGTTTGGTCGTTCTCTTCGATAAACGGAATTGACATAAAGTGCGGATTATACAGACATGCGGGCAATCCTGTAATCTTTGTTTAATGATCGAAAAAATTCTGAGCCGGGCGGCGATGCTCGCCGAGCGCGAGCGTCTGCGGTCCAGCGGCAAGCGGCTCGTTTTCACAAACGGCGTATTTGATCTTCTGCACGTCGGGCACGTGCGTTACCTGGCGCAGGCGCGCACGCTTGGCGACGCGCTCCTGGTCGCGATTAACAGTGATAGAACGGTCCGCGAGTTGAAGGGGCCGGCGCGGCCTGTGTTCGATCAGGCGGAGCGTGCAGAGATACTCGCGGCTTTGCGGGTTGTTGATTACGTCGTTGTCTTTGACGACGTCTCGCCGCGCAGCTTGATCGCCGAGCTGCTGCCGGATGTGCTGGTGAAGGGCGGCGACTACGGTCTCGATCAGATTCACGGTCGTGAAGAAGTCGAGGCCGCGGGAGGGAAAGTAATATCGTTGCCGTTTGTAGAAGGAGCCTCGACGACCACCTTGATTGAACGAATGAGCCGCGGATAACACCGATTGATAAAGCAGATTACCGAAACGCCGGAGTATCAAAAATTACTTGCAGAGCTGCGAGCTAATGCTCGTGTGATTTCTATCAGCGGGCTGGTGGCGGGGTCGGCGCGGGCCTTGGCGGTGGCCGCGCTGCAAAGAGAGACAGGGAAGACGTTCGCTGTTGTTTCACATACGACGCGTGATCTCGAGTCGTGGGAGCGCGATCTGAGTTTCTGGTATTCGGCGCTCACTGCGAAGGAAACGAGCGATAAAGATATTCTGGTTCTGCCGGCGTCCGAAACTGATCCTTACGCCGGCATCTCACCGCACGCACAAACACTCGAGCGACGCGCACTGGCCCTCTGGAGATTACAGCAACGTTCCGCGAAGTTCGTTCTACTGACCGCACGTGCCCTCGCACGCAAGACCGTCACTCCAGCCGCAATCGCAAAATCCGGAATTACTTTACGTCGCGATGAAGACTTCTCACCTGAAGTGCTCGTCGATCAACTGATGGCGACCGGTTACATGCGTGAAGATCCGGTCGGCGGTGTGGGCGAGTTCTCGATGCGCGGCGGCATCGTCGACGTTTGGCCGCCCGGAAGAGAAGCGCCCGTGCGGCTCGAGTTCTTTGGCGACACCGTCGACTCGTTGCGCGAGTTTGATCCGGAAACGCAGTTGTCTACGGGACAACTCGACACGGTCGAGGTTCCGCCGATGCGCGAATGGTCCGTC
>DATHTI010000264.1:0-10462 GCA_035463335.1 Pyrinomonadaceae bacterium
TTCCATCAGGTATTCGGGCCAATGTTTTTGATTCGTTCGTTCCATCGGTTCATTACCCCGTGTTACAGATAGGTAGTCGTGAGTGTTTGTTATTCCTTACAGACGGAACCCTGCAAAGAGGATCACAAAGGCGGAAAGAAGATCACAAAAGGCACAATCTTTCATTCAGTTCTTTTGTGCTTTTTTGCGATCTTCTTTGTGCCTTATCGCAACTGCGCCTTCAAACCTTACATATGCAGTTTTTAGTTTTGATTAGTGAGGCGGCGACGGATTCGTTCGCGTGCTTCGTTTGAAAGCGTCGCGTTCGTCATCGCGTCAGGTGCTTTAACAGCCTGCGCACGCGATGTGTCGCGAATGAGTAGAAGGTGTTCCATGTACCACTGGCACCAGACACAGATCCAGAGATGCAGTTTAACTTTGACACGCTCGCTGAGTGTCAATCGCCGTTCCATTGATTGCGAGATCGTTTCGACCGTCTGCTGGCACGCAGGCAGATTGCGTAACAGAAAGAAACGAACAGCGTGCTTGAGTTTTTCGTAGAGTTTCAGCGCCATATCACTGTTCGTATTTGAACCAGTTAATTTCCAGGCAATTACGCAAATGCAGCCGGGCACGATGCAGCATGACCCAGAGGTTGTTTACTTTTATGCTCAAGATCTCACAGATCTCCTCGCTTTTGAGACCGTCGACTTCACGCAGTGTGAAAGCACTAACCGTACGCTGCGGCAACGGCGAGAGACAGTCGTTGAAAACTTTCCAGAAATCACTTCGCTCCATCAGCTCCGCGGGGGTCGCGTGCCAATCGTTTGGCGCCCGCTCATTGTTCCAGTGACCTTGCCACGGCTCGGGCCGCTCGAAAAACTCACGGTGATCGGGCCCTTCATCAGTTTCCTCACCGATCGGCGCTTCACGAACCGCGCGCCGGAAGTGATCGATGATCTTGTGTTTCAAAATTCCCACCAGCCACGTTCGCTCAGATCCTCGACCTTCAAAATTTTCATATGCCTTCAACGCCGCGAGAAACGTCTCCTGCACGGCATCTTCGGCTACATTATCGTCGCGCAGCCGGAAGACGGCGTACTTGAAAAGATAGTCGCCGTGATCGTCCAGCCAACGCTCGGGATCCGGAGACTGATAGGGGGACTTGGCCTGTGCCTCACTCATAGGGGACGCTTATCCAGGATACACAGATTAGACCAAATCGGTGTAATCTGCGTAACCGCGGAAAGGAGAACACTTGAGCGCAAAGACGTGTCGAGATTGCGGAAACGTGCTTGAGCATGAAGCGCGCGGGTGTCCACGCTGCGCGCTGAATTTTGAAGCTGAAAGCATGATTGATCGTTTTATTTGGCGCCGTGTGTTGCCGGGTCTACTCCTTTTTGTCCTGGCGATAATCGCCTTGATTTACTTACTCCGCACCCATTAGTCGCGCTCAACCGCTAAAACTTACACCTAATCCAGTGATTGATAGTCGATGTACCCGCGCTCGCCTGGCGAGTAGAAGGTCGATTTGTCGGGATCGTTGAGCGGCGCGCCGCGCTTGAAACGTTCAGGCAGGTCCGGATTTGCCAGGAACTTCGTGCCGAACACGATCGCGTCTGCGCCGTTTTGCGCTAAAAGCTTCGCCCCAGTCTCACGCGTGAAGCCTCCACCCGCGAAATAGATGCCCTTGTAATGCGGGCGCAACTTCGCATGCCAGCCCGTGCCCGTAGAGTCAGACACGTAAACGTAAGCCAGGTTCATCTCGCTCAGATGTTTCAGAATAAATGGATAGACCTCGTCCGCGTCGCGCTCTTCAATGTCGTTGAACGCTATCTGCGGTGAAAACTTTACCCCAAGCCGTTCGGAGCCGGCTTCACTCGCCATCGCGTCGAGGACTGCGAACAGAAATCTCGTGCGGTTCTCGATTGAGCCGCCGTACTCGTCCGTACGCAGGTTGACGTTTGTAGTCAGAAACTGCTGGACGAGATAACCGCTTGCTGCGTGCAACTCAACGCCGTCGAAGCCGGCCTCGATTGCATTACGGGCGGCGATGCCGAAGTCTTTGACGGTCTGCGCGATCTCTTCGCGAGTGATCTCACGCGGCGTAACAAACTCCTTCATTCCTTCGTCTGTGTAGTTCTTGCCATTCGCTCGAACGGCGCTTGGTGCAACGGGCTGTGTATTACCGGGGAGGAAGTCGGGCAGTGCGATGCGGCCGGTATGGAAGATTTGCATGAAGATCTTGCCGCCCCGCGCGTGCACCGCTTTGGTTACGGGTCTCCAGCTTTCAATCTGCGCGTCAGTGTAGATACCGGGTGTGCGGACATAGCCCTTCGCCATCGGCGAGACGTTTGTCGCTTCGGTGATGATCAGTCCCGCGGAAGCGCGCTGCGCGTAGTACGTTGCTGCATATTCGGGTTGGACGCCTTCATCGTCCCCGCGGCTGCGCGTCATCGGAGCCATGATAATCCGGTTGTCGAGCTTCATATTCCCGACCTTCAGCGGGTCGAACAGTGTCGGCATAAGTTCTCCAATAAAGATCTGCGTTCATCCGCGTTCATCCGCGGCAAATATTAACACCTTTGAGGGAACGACATCGCGATCAAAGCTTATCGTGACGGGAAGCTTCCATTTCCGGACGGAGCGATCATTGCCCGCCTTGCCTGGAGTTTTGACGCTTCAGAGGAGAACAACAAAGTCTTCGGCCGCGAGCAATCTTTCATAGCCGGCGCACCAAAGAATGGCGTTCAGTTTATGGTCAAAGATTCGAAGAAGTATGCGTCGACTGGCGGCTGGGGATTCGCACATTTCAACGATGGCAAATCTGCCGATGACACAGTGTTGAAAGCTTGCTTTCCGTGCCACCAGGCTGTTCCCGCTCGCGACCTTGTTTTCACACGTTACTCACTTTGATATGCTGCAAATAAATTGGAGGAGTTATGGCAGAAACAATCATGGCAAAAGCTAAGCCGGTCGACATGAAGCTCGAAGTCGTGCTGCTCAACGTTTCCGACATAGACCGCGCTAAGGCGTTCTACGAGAAACTTGGGTGGCGTGTCGACATCGATATCGCGAACGGCGACTTTCGCGGGGTGCAGATCACGCCGCACAACTCAGAAGCGTCGATCATATTCGGCAAGGGAACCAGGGGTGGCGCGCCTGGATTGCTCCTTGCTGTCCATGACATCGACGCCGCGCGCGACGATCTGATCGCTCGCGGCATCAACGTCAGCGACGTCTTTCACTTCGCCGCCGGCCCGTTCAACGATACTGTTGAGAACCCGCGCGTCGGCGGACGCGATCCGGAGGGTCGTTCCTACTTCTCGTTTGCGTCGTTTGAAGATCCGGACGGGAACAGTTGGCTGCTTCAGGAGATCACGATGCGGCTTCCGGGCCGCGAGTGGAAGTCAAAGCAGGCTAACGACGTGGCAACTCTTGCCGAGCTCCTCCACGAGACGGCGGAACACCACGACGATTACGAAAAGACGCATGCCAAGCACGAGTGGTGGAACTGGTACGCGCCTTATTTGAGCGCGCGTCAGAACGGCAGCAGCCCAGAAGATGCAGCCGCTGCCGCCAATCGCTACATGGACGAGGTCTTTCATGTTCCTTCTCTTTAGCCACAAAAAGGCACAAGATTCTCAAAAATTAGTTCTTAAGGTTGCGAGAGTCTTCGAGTAAAGCGAGCAACAAATGAAAGCAGCTCAGATAAGTAGCGCCGGTGGAGATTGGGAGCTGGTAGAGCGCGAGGTGCCCGAGCCGGGCGCCGGACAAGTGCGAGTGAAAGTTGATGCGTGCGGCATTTGCCACAGTGAGGTGTTAGTCAAAGACGGCATCTGGCCCGGACTCCAGTATCCGCGTGTGCCGGGCCATGAAGTTGCCGGACGCATCGATGCTGTCGGTGACGGTGTTATTGCATGGTCCAACGGACAACGTGTTGGTGTCGGTTGGCATGGCGGTCATTGTTTTGTGTGTGAACAGTGCCGCCGCGGCGATTTCGCGATGTGCATCAATCGGAAGGTGACCGGAATCGACTTCGATGGTGGTTACGCCGAGTACATGCTGGCGCCAGCGACGGCGCTGGCGGCGATTCCTGATGAAGTGCCGGCGGAGGAAGCAGGGCCGTTCATGTGCGCGGGCGTGACGGTCTACAACGCGCTACGCAACGCTGGTGCTCGCGCTGGAGACGTAGTCGCAATTCACGGCATCGGTGGATTGGGCCATCTCGGCGTTCAGTATGCGCGACAGATGGGTTTTGAAACCGTCGCGATCAATCGCGGTAATGATAAAGAGGAGCTCGCGCGCAAGCTCGGCGCGCATCATTACATCGATGCGACCGCGACAGACGTTGTGGCGGAGCTGCAAAAACTCGGCGGCGCACGTGTGATCCTCGCAACTGCTCCGAGCGCTCAGGCGATCTCGCCATTGGTTGACGGTTTATCGCCGAGTGGATTGTTGCTCGTTCCGGCGGCGCCGTCGGAGCCGTTGTCGATCAACGTGTTCTCATTGATATCGCGCCGGAGCTCAGTCGCGGGCTGGTACTCCGGCACCGCGCGGGATTCGCAGGACACACTTGAATTCAGTGCATTGACCAACGTCCACCCGATGATTGAGAAATACCCACTCGAACGTGTCGCGGAAGCTTATGAACAAATGCACAGCGGGAGAGTGAGGTTTCGCGTTGTATTGACTTTCGGTCAGTGAAATCTATTGCCACAAAAAGCACAAGAGGCACAAAGGATCATTTTGTGCCTTTTGTGCCTTTTTGTGGTTAGATTCGCTCTACGGCTGTTGCCTCAATGAAGAATACAACAAAGTACCTTTTGAGTTTGACGATTGCGTTGACGTTCATTGGCTGGACGAAGCCGCTGGTCGTGGCTGAACCGCAAAACCCGAAATCAGCCGAGGATTACAACAACCGCGGACTCAGTCGTCAGAGTAAGGGCGATCTTGACGGCGCCATCGCAGACTACACGATAGCCCTCACTCTGAAATCAATGCCCATGGTCCAGGCGATCATCTATAACAATCGCGCAAATGCGTTCATGGCCAAAAATGATTTCGCAGCGGCTGCCATTGACTACGGCAGTGCGATTCGCTTACAGCCCGCCAATTTCGAAAACTATTACAATCGCGGCATCGCCTTATATAACAAGCGAGACCTGGACGGCGCGTTTGCGGATTTCAGCAAGGCTATCGAGCTCGCGCCGAGATTCGCCGCGGCCTACAATGATCGCGGAAATACGCGAAGTGATAAAGGTGACGTTGCTGGAGCGATTGCCGATTATTCAACCGCGATCGCGCTGTCGCCGAATAATTCAGCTTTCTACTACAACCGCGGAATAGCACTGCAAAGCCAGCGGGAAACTGATGCTGCAATCAAGGACTTCTCCGCAGTGTTAAAGCAAACTCCCGGCTTCTACAAAGCAAACATCAATCGCGCGGTCGCGCTGTTGGAAAAAGGAGAGCTGGATGCAGCCATCGCAGACTACACGCGCGCCCTGGAATTGGAAACGAATGATGCATCCATCTTTTATGGACGAGCTACGGCCAGACAAAAGAAAAACGATCTCGACGGCGCCCTGGCTGATTACACCAAAACGATCGAACTCGATGCTTCACACGCCCTCGCCTATGCAAACCGCGCCGTCGTTAAAGCCCTGCTGAAAAAGCCGGACTATGCAACAGACTTCGAAGCCGCCTTCCGCCTCGATCCCTCATTGAAAGTAAGCTACAGCAAGTTCTACGAAGGGCAACGAAAACCCTAAGTCTCGACTCCACTGCGCAGCCAGCCATCGGCGGTTTGCTCGAATTGCTCGATAGTTGACACTGCAAAACCGTTTGTCGATGGATTCCACGTAAACTTTTCGACCGTTATAGCGGGGTAAGCAATCCGAAGCAGATTGAATGAGTTTGCTTCGCCTCTTTCTCTCGTTGAAGTAGCCGTGCCGGCTTGTACGACCAGCGCCGAGTGTCCGCGAATCTTGTATCGCTGCGTATGACCGGTGTGGCTGACATGCAAATGACCGGCGAGAAACAGATCAGCTCCGCATTCGGCCAGTCCCGTCATAGCCATTCTCGCTCTGCCCACCAGATCGCGCTCGTCATGCCCTTCCGGTAGATCAAATGGATGATGAGTCACGACTGCCTTAACCACCCCTCTCCCAAACGCGCAGAACTTTTCCCGTAAACGATCAACCTGAGTTTGGTTGATGCGTCCTCCCTTAAACACCAGCGATCGGGCCGTATTCACGCCTATGATCACCACCTCTTCGTCCACATAAACCGGCTGCATATCATCAGTGATGTAGCGCTTATATTTTGTTAACGGCTCGAGAAAGCGGGCGAAGACGTTGTGAAGAGGAATGTCATGATTCCCGGGCACAATAATCTGTGGTTTTGGCAGCGCATCGAGGAACGAGCGCGCCTGCTGAAACTGGTGCGAACGCGCGCGCTGTGTGAGGTCGCCGGAGACGGCGACGAGGTCTGGTCCAACTTCTCTGACGATTCCTATCAAAGGATCGATCAGCAACGGATTCACGCGCCCGAAGTGCAAGTCAGATAGATGAACTATTGTTCGCATGCTCTCGTCAACCAGCTTCTGCGTCTTTGGGTACGATTACTCGCAGTGCGCGCCGTCGCACACGGTATTGAAGAGGAGCCTCCATCACTTCAACCTCGCCGTCAAAAGCAACCCGCACACGTTTTCGCGCGGTTAGTATTTTCACCTCGTCGGAACGCAGTGCGAGAAAATCTTTGTCGTTGCGCAGGCGTCCGGTTACAGCTCGCAGTGCAAGACTGATCAATTTCAAGCGGTTTGTTCCGTGCGTTAAGTAAATACTCAGCTCGCCTCGATCAAGACGCTCGCGCAGACCGATATTGAATAAGTCCATCGCATACTCATTGTTTCCAACAAACACAAACGGCGTGGTCCGATCGAGGAGGTGATCGTTAACCCGAAGTCGAACGTCGAGAAACGGATTCCGGCGTAACAATGCCCGAATCGTGGCCCAGATGAACGCGGGCCATTTTTTGAAGCCGAGTCGCTGATGTTTCTCTCGTTCGCGGACGATCATTGGATACAGACCCAGGCTCGAGTTGTTAAGAAAGATCCGGTTGTTCACTTCGGCCACATCAACTTCGATCGTGTGACTTTCGACAAGTGTGCGCGCCGCTGCTTCGAGATCGGAGGGAATTCCCAGGTCTCTGGCGAAATGATTAAGGGTGCCGAGCGGTAACACGCCGAGGATCTTACCGCCATCAATCACCGCGTTTGCTACCGCATTGACCGTTCCATCGCCTCCCGCGGCCACGATTACTTTATACGGGCCGCGAGCAGCCTCGCGCGCGAGCTCCGTTACCTCAGCCCCGCTATGCGCGAGTGAGATGTCAGCATCGATCCGATCTTCCTTGAAGATTTCCTTGAGCCGTTCGGCGGCTTTGGTGTTATCGCCCGGCCCGGCACCGGCAGAGATGATGATCTTGAACCGCGTCATACCCTTGGATCGTTCTACTGCATCCACGATAGTCGGGAAACATGTGAGACGAAATTGCAGATCTCTGACGTTTCAGTGTCGAACCGGGAAGAGAGAGTGTTCGGAATAAAGCACTAACCACGGATGGGACGGATCTTTTAACGGATCTCGTTAAGGAATGTTCCTCGTGGTCTTGCGTTCGCCGAGGGCGTAGAGGGTGTTCTCGGCGCGGAGGATTAGCATTCCGTCAGTGAGTGCGGGGGTGGCCATGAGGGGTTGGCCCATGACATTGCGCGAGAGTAATTCGTATTGTCTGCCGGTTTTGACGACGAAGACATCGCCGTCCTCGCTCGAGAGATACAGCTTCCCATCTGCTGCAACGGGTGAGGCGCTGAATGAAGTCGGCAGGCGCTGCTGGTAAATGTTCTCGCCGGTTTTTGCGTCGTAGGCACTGAGCACGCCGTTGTCAGCAAGAACGTACATGATCTCGCCGTAGATGATGGGCGTCGGCGTGTAAGGACTGCCTTTGCTGTTGGTCCACGCGAGATACGCGTTCTTGTCTTCACCAGACTTCAGCGAGATGTCGCCAACCGCGCCGGGGCGAAACGCATACATCACGCGCCCGGCCGGGTAGCCGCCGGTGATGTAAATGAGATTGTGTGCGATGAGCGGCGCCTGCATCTTCACTTGCGTGTCGTTATCGGCGAAGCGCCAGAGCTCCTTGCCTGTTAAAGGATCGTAGCCACGAATGTATCGCCCGCCATTGGCGATCAGCTCCACGCGATCTTTGCCTTGATAAATAGTTGGCGTGGTCCACGACGTGATCTCGTTGCGTTCGACGCGCCAGGCTTGTTTACCGTCTTTCAAGTTGAACGCAGCGATGAATGACTGTTTATGACCATCAGCCTGAACGATCACGAGGTCACGATAGATGATCGGACTACTCGCGTGTCCCCATGAAGATTCCTTGTCGTCCCAGAGTCCCGGATTCAGCACGCCGAGATCCTGTTTCCATAACAACTTGCCTTTTAGGTTGTAACAAGCGAGCCCTTCGGAACCGAAAAGCGCCACAACGTAACGGCCGTCGGTCACTGGAGTCGAGTTAGCCTGCGTCGCCTTGACGTGACGTTTGGCTCGTGGCACGCCTTCGTAAGCCTTCCCGGTCCAGAGCACGCGGCCGTTACGCTTGTCCAAAGCGAAAATGCTCCAGGTGTGGCTGACGTCGTCCTTCGCCAGACCAATACCTCGATCCTTCGCCTTGAAAGTGGGCTTTGCTTCACTGCTTACTGCGGTGATCACAAAGATATTGTTGCCCCAAACAATCGGACTTGAATGTGAAAGACCCGGAATGCTGGTCTTCCAGAGGACGTTTTGTGACTTCTCGATGTCCCAGGTGACTGGCGGATTTGTGCCTTCGGCAACGCCTGACGCGTTTGGCCCTCGAAACGAGGGCCAGTTTTGCGCGTTGATTGTGGCGGATGAAAGGACCAGGACTAAAAGAACCAGACGTTTCATGTTTGCAATCTCAATCTTAACCGCGGGTTACACGGATAAAAGACCGATTTAGCTCCCCGATTTCATCGCGGCCAGTTCTTTCTCGAGCTTTTGAACTTCTTCCGCTACGGCCGCTTTGCGGTCTGGATTTGCGATCGTGGTCACTACTTTTTTGAGTGCCGCGATGCGAGCAACATGCAGCGCCTGGTCTGCCGGCACGCTGATGTCCGGCGTCACGCCTGTGCCTTCCCAATTCGTTTTCGTGATCGGGCTGATCGCGCGTCCCGTCGGCACAAACATTCCGAAGTTCTCGGTGATACGGAAGCCGCCGCCCGGATGTGCGCCGCCGCCGGTTGTCTCACCAATGATCGTGGCACGCTTGAGGTTCTTCAGGTTGTAAGTAAATTCTTCCGCGCCTGAGAACGTGCGTTTGCTCGTAAGCACATAAACGTCTTTGTTCAGGTAACGTTTGCCGGCGACCTCTTTCTTCGTCCAGAACTCGTCCGTGCGATTGCCTTCGCGCCAGTACAGATCGTTCAGGTGGACCGGCTCAGGACCAAACAAGTAAGAACAAACGAGCGCCACCATCGCCGGGTTGCCGCCACCGTTACGTCTCATGTCGATGATCAACGCCTCAGTGCCGTTAACGAAGTTCATCGCAGCGGCAACGGTTTCTGCGCCGAGCTCATCGTCCATGAAATTGAGGAACTCGAGATAACCAATGTTGCCGGGTAGACGTTCAACTTTACTGAAACCATGATTCATCCACGTCAGATCGCGTCGTCTTTCTTCACGCTCTTCGGCCGTTGGCTCGCGACGCTGTCCACGCTCGGGAATCGGCTGGTGCGAATAGCGCACACGCAGGTGCTTGTCGTGGCTGACGGCTTGCAGATCGCTCGTCAGCTTCGTCGCAAATTCCTTCGCGCTGGTGACCTGATCGTATTCCTTCTTGTCTACGCGTTCGCGAATTGACTGCTCCATCTTCTTCGCAACTTCGGGAAACACATAGGAATCGTTGAGTCGTTTTAGGATTCCATCGATTACCTTTGTTCGCGTTGCGGCGTCGATGGTGAGGTCAGGTTGTTCCGGCTGTGCATAGCTCACGACAGCACCTGACAGGGCAAGTAGGCAAAAGATAGACAAACGGCAAATGATTTTGAGCATGAGAGTTCTCCTTCTGGAAACTAAGACTGTTGTAACCACAGATTACACGGATAAAAAAATCGGATTTGTTATCGTGTAATCCGTGGTTAAAAACTTTAGCGACTAAGCACGCCGCGCAGCATCAAGTCGGCCACATCTGCGGCTCGCTGCTCGACTTCTTCACGCGCGCCTAACTCGCTTGTGCTCAAGCTGTAGGGCAACAGGCCATTCGTTGCCTCCAGGAGCGCGTGCGCGGTAGCGTGCTCATTTTCGAAACTAAACTCACCAGCTTCGCGGCCGGCAGTTAATACCTGGGCAAAGATCTGCGCCTCGGCTTCGAAGTATTGTGCGCGCCGGGCGAGCAAGCC
>DATHTI010000265.1:0-8920 GCA_035463335.1 Pyrinomonadaceae bacterium
GTCAAACTGCATTCCCTCGACGACCTCGAGCGAGGTATCCATCGTCTTCGACTCTTCAACGGTGATCACACCGTCTTTGCCGACCTTGTTCATCGCTTCGGCGATGATGTTGCCAATCGTCTGATCGCCATTCGCGGAAACGGTTCCGACCTGGGCAATAGCGTCGCCCTTCACGGGCTTCGAAAGCTTCTGGATGGCAGCGGTGGCCTGCTCGACAGCCTTGTCGATGCCGCGCTTGAGGGCCATCGGGTTCGCGCCTGCGGCGACAGTCTTCACGCCTTCGCGGAAGATCGCCTGGGCCAATACGGTCGCGGTGGTGGTGCCGTCGCCGGCCACGTCCGAAGTCTTCGAAGCAACTTCGCGCACCATCTGCGCGCCCATGTTCTCGAGCGCGTCTTTCAACTCGATCTCTTTCGCGACAGTGACGCCGTCTTTCGTGATCGTGGGGGAGCCAAACTTCTTGTCGATTACAACGTTGCGGCCCTTCGGACCGAGGGTGATCTTCACTGCGTCAGCGAGCTGATTAATGCCACGCAAAATCGCTGCACGCGAGTCCTCACCGTGAATCACCTGCTTTGCCATCGTTATTTACCACCTTTCTTGCTGCCGCCGCTGGCTGCGCCGGCGCGTTCAAGAATGCCGAGGATTTCGTCCTCACGCATGATGAGAAGCTCTTCACCGTCAATCTTGATTTCAGAGCCGCTGTATTTTCCGAAAAGAACGCGGTCGCCTTCTTTGACGTCGAGGGGCTGGCGGGTGCCATCGTCCTTGTATTTGCCTTCGCCGACGGCGATGACTTCGCCTTCCTGGGGTTTCTCTTTGGCAGTATCGGGGATGATGATGCCGCCCCGGACCTGCTCGCCCTCCTCGATTCGCTTCACGATGACGCGATCATGAAGAGGCCTGATGTTCGTTGCCATGACCTTGGGTCTCCTTTCAATTTCGCTAAAACTTTGGGAATTTGATTATTAAAACCGGTATATGCTAGCACTCTCTGAGAAAGAGTGCTAAAGAATAGAGCGCCAGGCGTCTCTTGTCAACTGAACCTAAAGTTTTCGAGTCCGCGAAGCGGACGACAGCATAGAGCCTGGGGCGCAAGCCCCAGGAGCGCGAATAAAAAAGCGCATAGAGCCCGCGATAGCGGGCGACAGCTGCCGCCCGCTATCGCGGGCTCGTCCTCCTTTTGATCGACGATCCTGGGGCTTGCGCCCCAGACTTTATGCTGACGCCCGCTTCGCGGGCTGATTGGCGGACTTTCGTTCCTGATTCTTAGAGGAGGCGACGCGCTTGGCGAGGGTGTTGCGGTGAATGCCGAGGACGGCGGCTGTGTTCGAGAGGTGTTGTTTGTGGCGCGCGAGGGCCTTCTTTATGTAGAGCTTTTCAAACTCACAGAGTGCCTCATCCAAAAGGATGTGGCCTTCGAGCATTTCATCTATCAGGCTCTCTAGTCGGGCGCGCATCAGAGCTCTTTTCCGGTTAACAATCGGTACGCTTCCAGGTAACGCGCAGTCGTGGCGGCGGCGATCTCGGGAGGAATCGCCGGTGCGGGCGGCTTCTTGTCCCAATCAAGTGTTTCGAGGTAGTCGCGCACGAACTGCTTGTCGAACGAAGGTTGTGAACGCCCGGGCTCGTATTCGTCAGCAGGCCAAAATCGTGAGGAGTCAGGCGTCAGCACTTCATCGACCAGCAAGAGCTGTCCATCCTTATCCAGTCCAAATTCAAATTTCGTATCCGCGATGATGATGCCGCGTTGGCGTGCGTGCTCTTCTGCCTCTGTGTAGAGACGCAGCGTCGTGTCGCGCAGCAACGCTGTATGCTCCGCGCCGATCAAGTCGCGTACTTGATCTTCGGTGATGTTCTCGTCGTGACCTTCTTCAGCTTTCGTCGAAGGCGTGAAAAGCGGTTCGGGAAGTTTCGCTGATTCGACCAGGCCTTCCGGAAGTTTGTGACCACACACAGAGCCGGTCCGCAGATAATCTTTCCAGCCCGAGCCGACGAGATAACCGCGCACGACGCACTCGACGGGAAACACTTTTGCACGACGAACGAGCATCGCGCGTCCTTTAAGAGTTTGCGCGTGACGCTGGATCGCAGCCGGCATCGCATCGACATTGCTCTCGATCAGGTGGTTAGCGACGACGTGTCCGAGCTTCTCAAACCAGAATTCGGAGAGTGCAGTCAGCACTTCGCCTTTACGCTCGATAGGCGTCGGCAGTATGCAATCGAAAGCGGAGATGCGATCGGTGGCGACGATAAGCAGGCTCTCATCGTCGACTTCGTAAACGTCACGCACTTTGCCGCGGCGATGCAGTTTCAGATCAGAAAGTGATGTTTGCAGAACAGGTGCAGCGCTCATTGTTTGAATGGATAGAGGGTCGGATTTTGCTCGCGCGAAAAACGTTTGTCAAGAAGGCGAGTAGATTTATATGAGCCGCGGATGATTCGTGTCATCCGCGGCTAAGATTTACGAAGAAAGCGCTTCACGCAGTCGTCTGATTTGTGCGGCGTGGTTGTGTGCGTGGGCGGCGTAGATCTGCAACCAGTCTTCAGTCGAGTATCTGCCGCTCTCGGTGTGTGTGCCGGCACGTTGCCAGTCGTCTTCAGTCATCAAGTGCAGCAGTTGCAGGTTCGACTCGCGTGCACTCCGGAAAGCATCGAGTGCGGGCGCCATGTCGCGCTCGTTGTAACGAAGCTTGGTGGCGTACTCGTCCTGATCGTAGCCCTGAATGACTGCATTGTCTTCGATAAGAAGTTTTCGTAATCTCGCAGCGGAAAAGCTCTCGCTGTCGCCGAGATGATGAACAATCTCGCGCGCGCTCCATTTGCCGGGAATGGGATGCGCTCCAAGATTGTCAGCGGGGAATCCGTCGAGGGCGTTCATGACTTCATCGTATCCGGCAGCGTACGTGGAGATGAGCTCATTTCGTTCTTCGGGTGTCATCGTATTTCGGGTCCTTCAAAATTAGGGATTGGATCGTACACAGCATAACTTATGCGTGCCAGAATAGAACAACCAGACATAGAACAAGTCAGGAAGAGGGGCTTGCCCCCGCTCTTCCAACAGCGGGGGAAACCCCCTCTTCCTGACTTGTTCATTACTCTGACTTGCTCTACAAACACTTTGGGCTTGAACAGAGAACCGCTTCTCCTGTACTATTCGCCCGAACCGAGTTGCGCCAACGACCCCGTGGTGCGTGCCCTCTGAGCCTCCTGTCAGTTTCATTTCGACGACTAAACTCCGATGGCTACAGCTACTGACAGACAGAAAACAGCTAAAGAAAACTTCCAGGTTCCCGACTCCGGCGAGCGTAAAGTATCGCTGCTGGTAGTCGAAGACGACGAGAATATCTCGACTGCGATCAGCGAGTACTTCTCGCGCGCGGGCTATAACGTCAAGACAGTCGAGGATGGCCTGAATGGCGTGAAAGCCGCGCTGGATGATCCTCCCGACGCAGTGGTCCTGGATCTGATGTTGCCCAAGATGGATGGTCTGGCAGTTTGCAAGGAACTGCGCGAGAAGGTCGGTTACCTGCCCATTCTCATGCTTACAGCCAAGGACGACGTGGTCGACAAAGTGCTGGGGCTGGAGATGGGCGCAGACGACTACATCACCAAGCCGTTCAGCCTGCGCGAGCTCGAAGCGCGCATCAAGTCCGTACTCCGGCGTACACGAAATGGCCCAACCACCGATGGAATGCGAGACGAAGCTCCCATCGTCCGTGGCCGGCTGCGAATCGACTCAGCCAAGCGCGAGGTAACGATTGGCGACCGGCAGGTTGAGCTGACGCCGAAGGAATTTGATCTGCTGCGCCTGTTTGCGTCGAACCCGGGCCGCGTGTTTCCGCGCAAGTATTTGCTCGAAAAGATCTGGGATTACTCGTACGAAGGCTACGACAGAACGATCGATTCTCACATCAATCGCCTGCGCGCCAAGATTGAAGAGAATCCCGAAAACCCGCAGATGGTGCTGACCGTTTGGGGCATCGGCTACAAGTTCAGCGACGAGCAATAGGTCCTATAAGCACATAGGACCTATACCCTCACAAAATACTTTAACAATTTCGTAGCAATTCCCGCCCGCTTATTGTATTCTTCCGCACAGTTTGTACAACATATGGGCTCGGCCCCCCCGAGTTCCCCCGTTCCCCCGACGCTGTTTGAAAGTGGAGGAGTCGAGAGATGAATTGTATTGTGCGGCGGCTTCTGCCGGCTTTTATGTTGTGGACTGCTGTCTTGACACTCGCTGCGCCCTCGCAAGCGCAAAACGCCACTGTCACTACACGCGCCGCTATCACGGTGCTCGACAGCACGAAAGAGCAGGATGGACTGCTCGGCTCCGTGCGTCGAGTCAAAACCGAAACTGTGAAAATTGAGTTCCAGGACGGGCGCCCAGTCGAAGGCCCACCGCAACTGGTCGAAATCACCACCTACGGAATCAAAGGCGATCGCATTGAAAACACGTCTTATCCCCTCAAGGGCGGACTGGTAGGCAAAGAAGAATATAAATACGACAAGCGCGGCAACATCACGGAGATGACCGTGCGCGACGAGCGCGGCGCGATCGTCAGTCGCGAAGCCTACGATTACGCCTTCGACAAGTTTGGCAACTGGACGAAGATGGTCACCAGTCTCGTTCTTTTCGAGAATGGCGAGCTGAAGCGAGAGCCGATCGAGGTCACCTACCGGACCGTCACCTATTACTTCGACGATACGGTCGCAAAGATTGTTGACGAAAAGACTGTCGAGGAGCCACCAAAGCCAAAGCCGCAACCCGTACAAACGGCACCCGCTGTCCCTGAACCATCTACGCAAGTCAGCGATCAGCAGGTTCTCGATCCCGGTGCGACGTCCACACCCGCTTTATCCGTAAAAATCGATTCTGAACCACCACCTGCATTTAGATCCGTGCCATCTGTGGTTAAACCGAACACGGATAACACGGATGCTACCGCAAACGGATTGTTTCTTGCCGGACGCGACTTCCTCAATCAACACAAAGATCGCGAAGCCATAAAAGCTTTTAAAGAGTCGATAAAACTCAATCCCAACGATGCTGAAGCGCAGTATGGGCTGGGTTTTGCAAACTTTCGCATGGGCCGTTTCCGAGACGCCGCTGACGCGTTCAAGAAAGCGACCGTGCTGGCGCCGCGCATGGCGAAGGCACATTACGGTTTGGGTCTCGCTTACCAGGAGCTCGGTCTGGATAAGCAACTGGTCGAGGAATACCGGATTCTGGAAAACCTCGACCGAACCCTCGCGAAGAAGCTGGCCCAGACCTTCCCGCAATACAACTTCTCGTGTCGCGTGGTTCAGGGCTGTCCGTAGTTACTTTAAGGAGTATTAATGCAGAACGAGCGTTTCGTGGTGTTGACCGGACACCTCAGCAATTATCCCCTATCCGATCTCGTTGGAATACTTCGTCACCAGCGCAAGTCAGGCCGTCTGTTGATCGAGTATGCCAAAGGCCCGGCCACGTTCTTCTTTCAAAATGGAGAGCTGATTGACGCGCGCATGAACGAGCTCACCGGCTTGCAGGCGATCTGCGTTGCGTTGGCCCAACCCGAAGCATCTTTCAATTTCAACCCGTTGATACAGAGCTCGCGAAGATCAATCGAGACTTCGTTGCAGCGAGCGGTAGCCGAGCTGTTTGGTTGTTGGGATGAGGGCTTTGCGCAGATCGAGACAACAGCAACAGCGCAGCCTGAGGTTCTCGCGCTTCCGCCGGCGCCACCGGTGATCGTTCGTAAGCAATCGTTGTTTTTGATCGGCGCTGCGATTGCGACCGCGGTTGGACTATCGATCGTGGTGGCAGTGATCGGCGGTCTCAACAACAACGCGGCTGCTGAGACGGCAGTGCAGCCGAGCCAGACGCACGTAGCTCCAGTCGCAACCGAACCGGAAGCACCAAAACCGACAGTCGCGACAGTTGTTAAACCGGCCCGCAAAGAAGAGAAGCGAACGAAGCCGGAAGTTAAGAACAACACGGAGACAGTGGCTGAGGCACCGCCGGTGAAGGATCCGGAGCCAACGTCGCAATCGATCAAGGTCGTGATGCAGATCGAGAATGGACGCGTGTTGAAAGCGTCAATCGCAAATCCGAAGCCCGGCATGGACAGTTACGAGGCGCTCGCGCTGCGAATCGCGCGGCAACGCCGGTATGCAACGACGAAGAGTGGTGGCGAGACCATAACAATCAATGTCAGCCGCTAAGTTCAGAGTTCAAGCTTTAGCTTGCTCGCTCGAAGCCCGAGACCGCAGCCTAAAGGCTGAACTCTGAACTCTTTTCTCTATTTGAAACTCTGAGGAACACCCGATGTTATTTCTTGAAAGCAAAATTCTGAATCGCGCAGTTGACACTCCCGGCCGCACCGCCCTGCTTCAGGAACTTCAGAAGCAACACCTCATACCGCTGATCCGCTCGCAGCGTCTCCGCTGTTTCGAAGACGTCCTGCTCGGTATGGACCACGCCGGCGAAATGGAGACCGCGCTTGCGAACTCAACCGAGTCAACCATCGGCGAGCCCTATGTCCGCGGCGATGTCTTCTGCTTTCACGATTACATTCTCTTTCTTGTTTTCGAAGACGACGATTCCATTCGCGCAGGCATCGTGTACGACGCACGCACTCCCGAACCGTTCCGAAAGCTCGATTCGTTTTGCCACGACGTGCGCAGTGTCCTGATGTCGCAGCAGCAACAGTTCGCGATCTCCTTTCCGGAGTGGGAGACGACTGCGGCCGCAATGGCGCGCGGCTTCAGGACCTTCGTCGAGAGACAGGACGCCGACTCGCTCTACACGAGCCTGCGCAAAGAGACGACGAGCAAGCGCATCCTCGCCGCGTCGAAACTCGAAGACGAAAGCGCCCGGGTATTTCTGCGAACGGCACGGAACGCTCACGAAGAGGGCTACGCCGCAAAACTGCTCACCGGCCACACCGAATCCGCAGACGTACCGATTCAACGACTTGAAGACGCGGGACTCGTCGAAAGAGAAGTCCAGATCAGTTGCCGCAAGACCGGGCACGCGCTCTTTCGCCTGCCAAATCCACACGCGCTCGCTGTCGTGACGGTGAGCGATGCGACGTGTAGCGAGTGCGGCGCGCCCGTGGCTGATGAGAACGTCGAGGAAGTAATCGCGCCGACGCAACTAGCTTCGTCATTGCTCGAAGACGGATCGTGGCTCGTGAGCCGGGTTCACTTTTTGTTGCGCGAGATGGGCGTGCCGGAGCGCGACATCGCGCTTGCACCAGCCGAGGGCAATGGTTACGGGCAGTTAATGGCGAACATCTGCGGCGAGTCGTTTTTGATCGTGACACGTGATGGCGATCTGACGCCCTCGTTCGCGCGTTGGGCTGTCGATCTCGAAATCGATACTGAGGCTGCGCATCTCGTGATCGTTGCAACCGGACGCATTCATAAAGAGGCGGGCGTGTTGCTGCAAAATCACTCGCGCCGTCGTGTTAGTGGTGGTCAGGATTTCGAAATGATCATTGCTGATGATATCGCGACGGTTGGACGCGAGCTGGAGCAGGCGCTCGAGCGCGTGTCGCAGCGCGTGGTGGCCGAGCAGATGTGTGTATTGGATAACAGCATGGGTTTCTCGGTGAGCCGTTTGGTGTTGACGAAGTTTCGGTTACTGCGCACGGCTGCGCCGAAGGAGCCGGAGGTTGTTGTCGAGACGGAGATCCAGTCCGAGCCGGAGTTTGTGCCGAGCGCGCCGCTCAGTCTGGCGGCGTACGAACGATAGAGATTCAGCATTGTAGTGAAGCACGCTAAAAAATCCCCGGCGCGGCGCACCGACGACGAGCGGTGGGCCCGAGACATCGCCACTCTCCGAGAAGCCGCTCACGAGCTCGCCCAGCGTCGCCACAGACCACAGAACACTCACTTCGATCAAATCGCCGGTCTGCTCGACGATCCGTCGCCCACAGTGCGCGAGAAAGCCGTCCGCGATCTCTACGAAATGGATCCCGATCAAGCAGCGACACTCGTGAACGATGCGTTACGCGACGGCTCGCCGGAAGAACGTCGCCGCATCGGCAGCGCGCTCGCGGATTCGGGCCTGTTATACGAAGCCATCGACGACTTGATGGCTGAGAATCACGAGAACTGCTACAGCGCCTTTTCGTTGTTGTTTCTCGTTGCGAAGGCGGGCGTTGTAGAGCCGCTCAGTAGTGTGATCGAGAAACATCCCAGCCTCGATCTGAGTCTCGCCGTGATTAGACTGCTTGCATCAAGCGGCGAACCTGAAGTCGCCTCAACTTTGCAACGACTTGCATCAAACGACGCGCTCCCACCCGAGCTTCGTTCCGCCGCCGCCGAATCCATAAGCCGTTTTTGACAGGATTTACAAGATTTACCAAGATGTACAGGTGTTCAAGCTTCAATCCGAATATCAACCAAAGGGTGATCAGCCGGCCGCAATCGAAGCGCTCGTCAAGGGCCTGAACGACGGCGCTAAAGATCAAGTGCTGCTCGGCATCACGGGCAGCGGCAAAACATTCTCGATCGCGAGTGTTATCCAGCGCGCGCAGCGCTCGACGCTTGTGCTCGCACACAACAAAACGCTCGCCGCGCAGCTCTTTCAGGAGTTTCGCACGCTCTTTCCGCAGAACGCGGTCGAGTATTTCGTCTCTTACTACGATTACTACCAACCCGAAGCGTACGTTCCCGCGGCTGACGTCTACATCGAGAAAGAAGCGATCATCAACGAAGAGATCGATCGCCTCCGAATGTCTGCGACGCGGGCGCTGTTCGAGCGTCGCGACGTGATCGTGGTCGCGAGTGTGTCGTGCATCTACGGCCTTGGGGATCCGGATGCGTATTACGGTCTGCTCTTCTTTGTAGAGCCCGGTGCGCGAATGTCGCGCGATGTGCTTTTGCAGCGACTGGTCGAGCTGCAATACGAACGCTCCGACATCAA
>DATHTI010000266.1:0-2104 GCA_035463335.1 Pyrinomonadaceae bacterium
TACACACAGGAGTACAGGAAAGAAATGATGTTGGAAGAAAATTCTTCTTTGAAGGACTTTAAATGACCCGTTTCTCAAAATTCATTTTTACCTTAGCGGTCTTAATCTGCGCGAGCGCGACGGGCTTTGCACAAACTGACGACAACCCGTTTCTCCTCAAGCGAGGCGACAACGAATACGGTTTCTGGGCCGGCTTTTCCCCAAAAGCAACCACGATCTTTGAAGGCTTGCGCGAAGACGAAGCCGAGGATCGCAAATTCTTCATCGCTGCGCTTCGCTACGGTCGCACACTCGCTGCTAACGACTCGCTCGCGCTGCAATACACGCTCGACGTTGTGCCAGTTGCCGTAGCAAGCGGCGTCATTGTCTCCCGCACCACGAGCCCGACTGGCGTCGAGACCTTTCAACGCGAGACTGCGTACGGCGCCGGATTCACGCCCATCGGTTTGCAGCTCGATTTCGCAAACGGCAGGAAGGTCCATCCGTTCGTTCACGTCAACGGCGGCTTTCTTTATTTCAACAAAGACGTGCCGATCGAGGATGCAGGACGGTTTGCTTTTGTTGGTGAAGCAGGCGGCGGCGTGCGCATTTTTACTTCCGAGCGACGTGCGGTAAATATCGGTGTCAGGTTTCACCACATCTCGAATGGTGATACATCAGGTTCGAACCGCGGCTTGAATCAGTTTGTGATTTACGCCGGCTTTTCGGTTTTCAAGTAATGCCTTCAGCCAAGACGCAACCAGCGCGCGGCATGCGCGACTTCCTGCCCGCAGACGTTCGCAAACGCGAATACGTTATCGATCTGGTTAAGGAAGTTTATGAGAGTTACGGTTTTGAGCCGCTGGAGACGCCAGCCGTTGAAAACATCGAGACGTTGATGGGCAAGTATGGCGAAGAAGGGAACCAGCTCATCTTCAAAATACTCAAACGAGGCGTGCACGAATCAACTGGTGAAGCGGATCTCGCGCTGCGCTACGATCTGACTGTGCCACTCGCGCGCGTGGTTGCGGAGTATCGCGACAAGCTGCCGAAGTTTTTCAAGCGTTACCAGATTCAGCCAGTGTGGCGGGCAGACCGGCCTGCGCGCGGGCGGTTCCGGGAGTTTTACCAGTGTGACGTTGACGTGCTTGGTTCGCGCTCGATGATTGTCGAAGCGGAGATTTGTGCGGCGGCAAGTGACGTTTTAACGCGGCTTGGATTTAAAGATTTCTGTGTGCGACTCAATCACCGCAAAGTCCTGACAGGAATTCTGGGAATCGCCGGTGTCTCGCTGGACAAGCACGAAGCCGCACTCGTCGCGTTAGACAAGCTGGATAAGATCGGCAGCGAGGGAGTCAAGAAAGAGTTTGCGGCGCGCGGCGTTGCTGAAATAGCGGGCGATCGGCTGCTGTCGTTCTTCTCGGCTTTAACTGAGCTCGAGCACGCGGCCGAAATCGTTACGGAAGACAATGCGCAGCAGGCGTTCAACAAGGCCGTGCTGGGTCGCATTGTCGAGTTTGTGAAAGATAATGAGCTGGGCGCGCAGGGTGTTGATGATTTGCAATCGTTACTAGATTTTGCTGAGGCGATGGGTATGGCGCATCGCGTGAAGATCGATCCGAGTCTGGCTCGTGGGCTCTCTTACTACACCGGCACGATCATGGAGATCAATGTGAAGGATCTCGCGGGCAGTCTTGGCGGCGGTGGGCGCTATGACAACCTTGTGGGCATGTTTCTCGGTCAGGACATTCCGGCGTGTGGGTTCTCGCTGGGGCTCGAGCGCATCCTCGTGGTGATGAACGAGAGAAACATGTTTCCCGCGGAGCTCGTTTCGTCTCCGGCTGATGTGATGGTGGCGATATGGAATAAAGATAGTGTGGCGGAGTCTATCAAGTTAGCGAGAGAGCTCAGGCGCGGAGGCTTGAAGGTTGATTTGTATCCTGAGGCTGATAAGCTCGGAAAGCAGTTTAAATATGCGTCCGCACAGGGAGTGCCGTTCGTTGCTGTGATTGGTGAAGACGAGCTCGCGAAGGGGAGGGTGGCCATCAAGGAGATGAAGAGTGGTGAGCAGCGGGAGGTTGAGCGAGCGAAGGTGGTAGAGGTTGTAAGACTAAGATTTCAGGAT
>DATHTI010000267.1:0-11683 GCA_035463335.1 Pyrinomonadaceae bacterium
GTTCGGCCATCGCTTCGAGCAGTGCCGATTGCGTTTTCGGAGTGGTGCGATTGATCTCGTCCGCCAGCACGACATTCGCGAAAACGGGACCTGGTTTCCAGTCAAAACGACCGCTGTGCTGGTTGAACACGGAAAGGCCGATCACGTCTGACGGCAACAGGTCGGAAGTGAACTGGATACGTTGAAAATTGCAATCGAGCGCACGGGCGAGCGCGTGAGCCAGCGTGGTCTTGCCGACGCCCGGAACGTCTTCGACCAGCAGGTGGCCACCGGCGATCAGCGTGACAATTGCCAGTCGAATCGCCTCAGGCTTGCCTTTTATGACGGTTTCGACGGCCTGCTGGAGTCGTTCGATCTGCTCAACCGCATTGGCGCTGGCTATCTGTTCGCTGGTGATTGGCTCGAGGTTCCGCATGAATTGGCCTAATTCTACATGCTAAGAGCACGCGTGGCACGGAAAAGTTGGCCGTGTAACGGGCTTGTGACCCTATGTGACCAAGGCCGCGCTCCTGTAGTAGACTAAGCCCCGTATGGAGGATGGGCAAGCGTAAGCAGAAATCGGAACTGAAATTTAAACGCTTCGTGTAAGTGCCCGAGGAGAACCTATGAAACCCCTGAATAATACGAAAAAGAACCAGCGCGGCTTTTCGCTGATCGAATTGATGATCGTTATCGCCATTATCGGCATCCTCATCGGGGTCGGAATCGCGGGATATAAATCGGCAATCAAGGCGACCAACGAGGCGGCCGCCGTGAAGACGCTGCGCTCGATCGCCGAGCAACAGATGCTTTATTTCAATTCTCACCAACGCAGCTCGTTTGGAACCTTTGAGGAAATGCGCAAAGAGAACCTGCTCGACAGCCGGTTCGATGGCAGCACGCCAGTGGTCGACGGCTACGTTTACACGATGAAGGTGATTCCGAAGTCGACTTCCTCGCAGCCTGGCTACAGCATCAACGCCGACCCGCAGGTGCCAACGGGAGTTTCAGCAACGGGCAAAAACTTTTATTACGTCGATTCAGACACAAAC
Source organism: Pyrinomonadaceae bacterium (assembly GCA_035463335.1). Taxonomy (GTDB): domain Bacteria; phylum Acidobacteriota; class Blastocatellia; order Pyrinomonadales; family Pyrinomonadaceae; genus PSRF01. The sequence goes on from DATHTI010000267.1 coordinate 1,032, forward strand.
ATCATTCACGTCAACCCGAACCAGCAGGCGACGGCCTCCGATCCTCCGATCGGCCAGTGATACAGCCACAAAAAGGCACCAAAAAGCGCAAAAGAGATATTGAAGGAGCGACGGTCGCTCCTTATCTCTTTGTGCTTTCTGTCTTTGTGGCAGTCGACTGAACTGTATGGCTGGAGGTGAAGGCACAACACGCAAGCGCTAAAATCAGCATTCGGAGCGAACACGAATGCGAGAGACGTTGCTCAGCTTTCTAGACGACTGCCGCAGACAGGGCGAGCAGATCGCTGTGGCGTATGAGGCTGGCGTGCGGCTTTCACGCTGGTCGTACGCCCGTCTGGCGTCGTCCGCGTTTCAGTTCGCGCGTGAGCTGGAAGCGAGAGGTATCGGCGCCGGCGACCGTGTGCTCTTCTGGGGCGAGAACCGTGCGGAGTGGATTGCATGCTTCTATGGCTGCCTGCTGCGCGGCGCGGTTGTTGTCCCACTCGATCTGAAATCCGCGCCCGATTTTGTCGCGCGGGTGCAGCAACAAGTCTCCGCAAAATTGCTGCTCTCCGATGAGCCACAGCCGCAGCTCAAGGTTCCTCGCCTCGCATTCAACGGCCTCGCCGATTTGATCGCAAAACATTCAGCTCGTCCATATGCCATCGAGGCGAAACCCGACGACCTGGTTCAAATCGTCTTTACTTCCGGCACGACTGCCGAACCGAAAGGCGTGTGTCTCACACATCGAAATCTCCTCACCAACATCGCTCCGATCGAGAAGGAGTTCAAACGCTACAAGCGCTGGGAAAGGCTCGTGCATCCGCTACGTTTTCTCTGCCTGCTGCCGCTGAGCCACGTGTTTGGACAGTTAATGGGCATCTTCATTCCGCAGCTCCTCGGCGCCGAAGTTTACTTCAGCGAAACGTACAAGCCGTCGCAAATCATCACCTCAGTGAAGAAGCAACGCATCAATGTCGTGGTCACTGTGCCGCGCGTGCTGGAGACGCTGCGCGAGAAAATCAAAGCTGAAGTTTCGGACGAACAGATCCGCGCGGCCGAAGGTCGTCACTTCCTGAAAAACTGGTGGGCATTCCGAAACATACATCGCCAGCTCGGTTGGCGCTTCTGGGCGTTTATAACAGGCGGCGCGACTCTCGAAAGCGATACCGAAACTTTCTGGCGCCGCCTGGGCTATGCAGTAATCCAGGGGTACGGCATGACCGAGACTGCTTCGCTCACCAGTCTTTCTCATCCGTTTCGCATGCGACACGGCTCGATCGGAAAACCCGTCGCCGGGCAGGAAGTAAAGCTGAGCGACGATGGCGAGATCCTGGTCCGCGGTGAGAACGTCGCGCGCGGTTACTGGCACAGTAACGGGCAAACAATCACTGATGACGAAGGTTGGATTCACACGGGCGACATCGGCGAGTTTGGCCCAGGCGGCAATATTTATTTCCGTGGGCGGAGTAAAGAAACGATCGTCACTGCCGCGGGACTGAAGATCTATCCCACAGATCTCGAAGCTGCACTCGATCGTCAGCCGGAAATAAAAGCGAGCGCTGTGATTCCACTCAACGGAGGCACTGAAGCACTGGCTGTGCTTATTGCGCAGGACGAACACGCGGATCTAAACGCGGCGGTGCAACGTGCAAACGATTCGCTTGCGGAGTTTCAGCGGATTCGTCACTGGATCGCCTGGCCCAACAGCGACTTCCCGCGCACACCGGGCACACGCAAAGTAATCAAAGGACAGATTGCCGAAGCAGTGAAGACGATGTTGAAGCCGTCTATATCCGCAGCGAGTGATAACCAGCTTGCGCCTGCCCCCTTGAGTCTTCCGGTCATCAGTCGCATCGCACGCGTCGAGCCCGCAGCACTAAACGCTTCGGCAAACCTCGCGGACGATCTAAAACTCGATTCGCTCGGCCGAGTCGAGTTGTTGAGTGCGCTCGAAGACCAGTACCAGATCGAGCTTGACGAGGCCGCGATCACGGAAGCGACGACGATCGCCGACATCGAACGCATTGTCAGTCGTGGGAAATCCGAAGCGATTGCTTATCCATACCCGCGCTGGGCCATGCGTATTCCGATCACGTGGATTCGTTTTGTGGTCTATCACACGTTTCTGTTGCCACTCACACTGATCATGTGTCGTGTGCGAGCGATTGGCGTCGAACGATTTGCGAAGGTGAAGCCGCCGGTGCTTTTCATTTCCAATCACGTTACCGATGTGGATGCGGCATTGATTATTTCTGCGTTGCCGTGGCGCTGGCGATATCGAATGGCGATCGCGATGGCGGGAGAGATCCTGCGCGAGTGGCGCTATCCGCCGCCAGCGATAGGATGGTTTCAACGGACGAAGTCGAGGGTAATGTATGGCCTCGGCGCGGCGCTGTTCAACGTTTTCCCGTTACCGCGGCAGAGTGGTTTTCGGCAGAGCTTTGCGTACGCCGGTGAAGCGGTCGATCGAGGTTACAGTATTTTGATTTTTCCGGAAGGAACGGAGACGTCGGATGGCGAACTCCAACCATTCAAAGCAGGTATAGGATTACTTGCTTCTGAGTTGAACGTGCCGATCGTGCCGGTGATGCTGCGCGGACTCTTCGAGGTGAAACAACGAAAGCAGCGCTTCGTCAAACCCGGCACAGTATCAATTACCTTCGGCGACCCGATCGAATTCTCTTCCGACCACACACCCTCGCAAATTACACGAGACCTGGAACGCACGCTGAAATCCATTTAACAACCCGTGCAGATCCGTGTGTTAAGCCACCTGATAGATCTGGATTGCCTGCTCTCTCCCGCGGACCTCCACCTGCCCCATCGGCACGACCTTGTTCTTATCATCACTAACCGCTTGCCAGACAATCTCCGAAATCAACAACTGCGAATCGAATCGCTTATTCAACTTCTCAATCCGCGCCGCGAGATTCACCACATCACCAATCACAGTGTACTCACGTCGCAACGCTGTTCCAATACTCCCCGTGACCGCTTCTCCGGCATGGAGGCCAATCCCCACCGTTGTCGGCAGGATCGTCCCCGCCTCAACCTCCTCACGCACACGCGCGAGAATCTCCTGCGCGGCATCGAGCGCGTTTGCGCAGTCTCTCCCATCCGAAAGCGGCGCCCCAAACACCGCCATAAAACCATCACCCAGAAACTTGTTGATGATCCCGTGATGCCGGTTCACGATCTCGATCATGAACTCAAACAACGACTCCAGATACTCGACCACTTCCTCCGGACTTCTCTTCTCCGCAAAGCCCGTGAAGTTACGAATGTCGAGAAACATCACGCAAACATTCTTACTCTCACTTCGCAGATCAGGTTTGAGGTCGAGCAGCTTGCTCATCACTTCCGGCGAGACATACTCACCAAACGTCCGCGAAATCCGGTTACGCTCCTGGACCACAGAAAAAGCGTTGAGAATGCGTTTGCGAATCTGGATCGTGACCAGCCCGGTGACGACGCCCATCACGAACAAAATAAAACCTTTGAATACGTGCTGTGGCAGAGCGACAAGAACCGGATCGACCGGCGCACCCGCGGCTTGTTGCATGAAGTAGACGGCCAGTAGCGTGTACTCCAATCCCGCCACCGCACCCGTAAAGATGCACAGCCGTACATTCAGACGCAGCGCCGATAACGAGATAAACAACGGGTAAATAAACGCCGCTGGGGTGAAGAACGTGTAGATTGGTCCAAGGAAGAACGAGCCGATGATGATGCCCGCCGAGGGAATGGTCGTCTCGACAAACGCGCTCAGATATTTCAGCGCGGGAAACGGCTTCATCTGCTTCTTGATCAAACGGCCGAGAACGATTCGTTCCACCATCAGGTAGCCGATGTTTACGCCGAAGAGCACGATAGCGGCAAGCAAAAATGTCCGCGCGTTGCCGCGAAATGTGATGTCGAATTGTTCGAAGAAGAACAGCGTCATCAGCAGCAGGAGCGCGACCGAGCTGATGATTGCACCCATCAGGATCGTGACGCGCAGCCGTTCGCTCTTCAGACTCTCAATCGCGAACTGTTTCTCGAATACGCTATGGTCCATAGCACACCTCACGTAACGCGTTTTGCGGCGCCGCTTTGTAGCCATTCACTCGAAACAATCGCCCGCTTGTGCCATCCTCGACCAACTTCACCGCCTTTATCGGCGCAACTGACTTCAAACAGAAAAAGCTTGCCTTCGCGACCTGCGTAACGTGCTGTCGCCGTGACTTCCGCGCCTAGTGGAGTTGGGGCGGTGTGATTTATATCGACAGTAACGCCGACAGACAACTCTCCTTGCGCGCACAAAGGTTTGAGTACGCGCGATGCGGCAATCTCCATCAACGCCACCATCCGCGCCGTTGCAAGGACGGGTGGGAATGAATCTCCTGTCTCTCCCGATATCGAGCTGGCGAGGTCGTTTGGACCAACTATGAGCGTTGCGGTGCCTGTTGCATTCGGTTCGGGTTCATTTGACATGAGGACATTTAACCACGGATGACACGGATAAAAAATCCGATTTTCTATCCGTGTAATCTGTGGTTAAAAGTACTTACGACTCAACGACTGCGGGTTGCTTTTGCGATCTTCGCGAACGGAAGAATGAGCTGCGATCCAGAACCCTTTCCTGGAACTGCTCGAGGTAGAGATAAATAACCGGCGTAATATACAACGTGATGAACTGCGAAACGATAAGCCCGCCAACTACCACGAGCCCGAGCGGCCGCCGCGAAGAACCATCCGCTCCGTAACCGAGCGCGATCGGTATCGCACCAAACACAGCGGCGAGCGTCGTCATCAGAATCGGCCGGAAACGATCCATGCTCGCGTCGTGAATCGCCTTGTCTGCCGGCTCGCCCGCTTCAACACGATGGCGCGCGAAGTCGACAATCATGATGCCGTTCTTCTTCACGATGCCCATCAACATAAACATACCGACGAAAGCGTAAAGCGATGCCTCCTCCCCAAACACGATCAAAGTCAACAGTCCACCAACGAGCGCCGTCGGCAACGTCGACAAAACGGTGAGCGGGTGAACGTAACTCTCGTAAAGGATCGCGAGAATCACGTACATCACGAACACCGCGAGGGCCATCAGGATCGTCAAGCTCGTCACTGTGCGACTAAACGTGAGCGCCTCGCCTTGCAGCTCTGCACGCACTCCAGCCGGCACAGTTTCAGCCGCTGTTTTCGTAATGAAGTCCGTGGCATCACCCAGCGCAACGCCCGGCTTCAGGTTAAAGGAGAGCGTCATGCTCGTGAACTGGTTGAGGTGATTCACCACTTGTGGACCAAGCGTCTGCTTCCACGTCACGAGCTCGCTCAACGGCACGAGTCTTTGACCATCGTCTGATTTGATGTAGAGCAGCGACAAATCCTCAGGCTTCTCGCGCACCGAGTCTTCCATCTCGAGAATTACCTGATACTGGTCCTCCGGTTTCTTGATCAGGTACGTGTAGTTCTGCGAGTACGCGTTGCGCAGCAGCCCCAGAATGCGCGCTTCCGACACGCCATAAGTCTTGGCCTGCTCGCGACGAAGGTCGATATTCAGGTTCGGTGTGTTGTTGTAATAATCGGACGAGACGCTCAGGAAACCCGGATACGTCATCAGCTTGGCCATGAGCTGTTGGCCCGTCTCGTAAACCTGGCTCGGATTCACGCCCGACACCGTAAACGCATACTGTCCCTGCGTCTGGTTGGTGACGCCCGTGCTGATCTCCAGCACTGGAAACGGTCGCAGGAATGTCATGACGCCGGGAATCGTATTCAGCTTGCCCATCATCTCGGCGGTGACTTCGGCGATCGGTTTTCGATTGTCCGGTGGTCCAATAAACGTAAACGTGATGCCCTGGTTCGCCGCGAGAAATCCGGTAGCGCCCGTCATCGTAAAGTCGGTGATGACGTTCGGATCCTCGTGCAGCATCTTGTCAACCTGATCCTGGTACTCGCGCATCTGTTTTGGCGACGAGCCTTCCTGCGCCACGAATGCACCGAAGATCACGCCGCTGTCTCCCGGCGGCAGAAACGTTTTTGGCACGAGCATGAACAACCAGATCGTACCTATCAAACAAATCACCCAGATCAAGGGCGAGATCCAGCGATGACGGAGGAACCACCAGAGCGAGCCGCCGTAGATAGCCAGAATTCGTTTCTCGACTCCGCCAATCACGCGCTCCATCCACGTCTGCCGTATCCCGTGGCCACGCTCTTTCAACAAGCGCGCGCACATCAACGGAGTCAGCGTCAGTGACACCACACCGGAGGCGAGGATTGCAACCACGATCGTAATCGCAAACTCGCGAAAGATGCGTCCTACGAGACCAGTCATGAACACGAGTGGAATAAACACGGCGGCGAGCGAAATCGTCATCGACATGATCGTGAAGCTGATTTCTTTCGCACTGCTGATCGCCGCTTCGAATGGCGGCTCACCGCGCTCGATCCGGCGCACTGTGTTTTCGAGAAACACGATCGCGTCGTCAACAAGGAAGCCGATGGCGAGCGTCAGCGCCATCAACGAAAGGTTGTCGAGACTGTAACCAAGAGCACGCATCGCGATGAAGGTGATCAGCAACGACAACGGCAACGCTACGACCGGAATGAGCGTGTCAGTCACTCTGCCAAGAAACGCAAAGATCACGATCACGACGAGCACAAACGCGATGATGAGCGTGGCCTGAACGTCGGCGACAGAGTGAACGATGCTTGCCGAACGATCATAAATCGGCATGATGCTGATCGAGCCCGGCAGCTCCTGTCCAATCTGCGGCAGGATCCCGTAAATCGACTTCGACACTTCGACTGCGTTGGCGCCGGCGCGGCGGTTAACGGCAACGATCACGGTCGCACTCGGCACGTTTCGGCCACGCACCCAGAAGCGCATGTTGACGCGCTCGTCCTGCACTGAATCTTTCACCGTCGCCACATCGCGAAGGTAAATCGGCGCGTTGTTCGTGCCGCCGACAATCAGATTTCCGTACTGCTCGGCGGTTTCGAGCTGGCCCTGCGGCCGAAGGATCGCCGTACGTGAAGGACTATCCAACTGGCCCGCGCCCGTGTAGCTCGTACCCTGCCGGATCGCGTTGTTCAGATCGTCGATCGAGATTCCGCGCGCCCACATCGCCGTGGGATCGGCCTTGATGCGAATCGCCGATTTGGTGCCGTAAACGTTGACCTGCGACACGCCGGGAAGAATGCTGAGACGCTGGCCCACCTGCGTGCTCGCGTAATCGTAAAGCTGACCAGACGTGACCGAATCGCTCGTCATCGCGATGTACATGATCGGCTGATCGTTCGGGTTGGTCTTCGAATACGTGGGTGGCGACGGAAGGTCAGCCGGAAGACTTCCGGTTGCTTGCGAGATCGCGGTCTGCACGTCGGTTGCAGCAGCGTCGATGTTCTTTTCGAGAGCGAATTGGAGCGTGAACGTTGCGACGCCCTGAGTGCTCGACGAAGTCACGACTTCCAGTCCGTTGATCTGCATGAACTGGCGCTCGAGTGGTGTCGCGATGTTGTTTGCGATCGTGTCAGGACTCGCGCCGGGATAACCGACCGTCACCTGGATCACGGGATAGTCGACCGCCGGTAGATCGTTTACGGGGAGCTGAAAGTAAGACATCACCCCGAACAGGATCACGGAAAGCGTCAGGACCGCGGTCATCACTGGCCGCCGGATGAATGGTTCAGACAGATTCATTTCGATCCACTTGCTTCGGCTGTGGCCGGACTGGCCTGGGGTTGCTGGATGACGACTTTACCGCCGGGCGTCACGCCGAGTTGTCCGTTAACTACTACGTTTTCTCCGGCAGCAACGCCGTTCTGAACGACGATCAGTTCGCCTTGTCGTTGGCCCAGAGAGACTGTGCGCTGCTCGGCAGTCGAATCAGGCTTGACGACGTAAACGTACGAGCCGGCTGCTGACATTTGTGGCGCAGTTGCAGGCACGAGCACTGCGCCCGTGATTGTGCCCAGCATCAGTCGAACGTTGACAAAGCGTCCGGGCCAGAATCGATGTCCAGGATTTGGGAGCGTGGCGCGCAGCGTTACCTGGCCGGTTTCGCTCTGCACTGCGTTATCGATGAATGTCAGTTGTCCAAACACTCCGTCGTCGGGTGAATCCGGCAGTTTGACTTCAGCCCTGAGCGTGCCGTTGCGCATCTGCTCCTGCACCTGGGAAAGATTGTTTTGCGAGATCGTGAAATCGGCGTAGATCGGATCGAGTCGCTCGATCACGAGCAGCGCATTACTTGGGATTCCTGAGCTTGAGTCTGAGATTCCACCGCCGGGATTCACGACGTTGCCGAGGTCTACCAGTCGCTGCCCGGCGCGCCCGTCGATTGGCGAATGGATGTAACAGTAACTGAGCTGGACCTTCGCTGTATCGATAGCGGCGCGATCTACTTTGAGCGTCTCATCGGCGCTGCGCACTGCCGCGCGCGCGGCTTCGGAATTTGCTTTGAGCGTGTCGTAGTCGGTACGGAGCTGTTCGTATTGCTCGCGCGCCACCACTCCCTGCTCAACGAGGGTTCGATAACGCTCGACCTGGTTGCGGCCCCAGTTCTCACGTGCGATCTCGCGCGCGAGATTCGCTTCCGCTTGTTTCTTCGCGGCGGTGTCTTTGGCGAGATTCGCTTGGGCCTGTTTCAGGTTCGCATCGAACGGTCGCGGATCGATCGTGAATAGCAGTTGGCCTTTTCGAACGTTCGAGCCGTCAGTGAAATGAATTTTTTCGATACGGCCGGAAACCTGTGGCTGAATCGCCACGGTTTCGCGCGCGACGATCTTGCCGAGCGCATCCATGTAGTTCGAAACGTCCTGTGATACGGCTTTACTGACGACGACTGGTGCCGGCGGGCGTTCAAAATTGGGTTGCGCCTGATTCGCACAGCCAGCGAGCACAGCACTGATTAGCAGAACAAAAAACAATCCAGGGAGGGACTTCATTTCTCACCAATTCCTTAAGGATCTATCGGGCACACCCATTTTGCCATTAAGTGGAGAGAATACTAAGCGCCCCCGTTGAGGGTTGTGTTAAGGGCAGGTAAAAATTTGTTAAGAGATGTGAAGAACGGGACGCGGATGAACGCGGATCAGAGTCCGCGTTCATCCGCGGTTGAATTACACCTTGTCCAGCAGGTTGATCAGGTGGGGTTTCTTTTCGGGGACGATGGAGACCTTTTTAGCGAATTTCGGGTTTTCAGCGAAGAAGGCGACGAGGCCTTGCTTCTTGGGTGACCAGGGTTTGCCCTTCTTTTTTTCTTCGGCCTTCCGCGCGGCGTCGATCTCGTCGATCGGATAGGTCAGGTGGACCGTATACTTTTCATCACCGCGCTCGGCCCACAACATCTCCAACGTCTCGCGATGGGGATTGCCGTGCTCCCCGTTTCCCGAAAACACATAATGGTCTGCAGTAATGCGACGGAATGAAATCGGGTCGTTATTACGTTTACTGCCGTGATGCGGGCATTTAAAAACGTCGACGTGAATCTTACTCTTGCCGTCCGGCTTTAAAAGACCCACGAGCTCGAGTCCCTGAAGCACCTTGTCGCCACGCGCATCGCCTGTGAGCAGGATTCGCTTCTTGCCAACTTCCGCTAAAACCACAACGCTCGAGAGATTCGGCACGGACGTATCCGTGAACGCAGCCAGCGATGCTTCACTCTTCTTCCCCTGTTGCTTCTCGAGAAACTCATCGTGCGCTTTCTGTAACGCGAGGATCTCATCGTTCATTGGTCCAACTACGGTAAACTTGAGTCCCTTACCCATATCGACCTGTTTACCGCCCTTCTTCGCGATCACAAGCTTGCCCTTAAACTGCGGATTAACCCGCAGCTTGAGCGCTCTTGAATCGTCGCGAAGCCGAAATCCCTGGCTCACACTTGCAAGCACTTTCGCCGCTTCGGGATCCAGACCTTCAACCTCCTCACCGTCACCCGAAAGTGAAGCAGTTCCAAACGACGCCGTCACCGCCGCGCGCAGTCTGTCGGGATTGTTGCCGATGATGTCATCGAACGTGTTGTGCCATACACCGTTGATCTTCAGCGGTTTTGGTCCCTGCGCTTCAATCATCTCTTTCGTCAGCTCCAAAACGCCTTTAATGTGATCGTCATCTATATGACTGACCATTAACAGATCGACTGGAAGCGTGTCGTTGGCACCGAGCCCGCGCGCCTTTCGTAGCTCGGCCAGTCGCGGCTTCAGATGTGGTTGATAAACGTCTGCGGGGCCACCATCAATCAACATCAAACCGGGCTCAGTTTTGGACCCGTAGTGAAGAATAAGACAGTCGCCTTTTTTAGCGCGTCGCACGTCGAGTGTGAAAATCATAATTTCTCCTCAAAAATAGGGGGTTAAATACTTTGGAAGGCCCTCAGCACGTCGAGCATGCCGTGGCCCTGGAAGCTGCGTTCGCGACCGAGATCGGTCGCGCTTTCGCACAGGATGCGCTTGATCCGGCGCGGCCGACCGATCAGCTCCGAATAGCGCGCCATCAGCATGGCGGCCGCTCCGCTGACGTGAGGCGCGGCCATGCTCGTCCCGTCGAGGTCGCCCCATTGCCGGCCGGGCAGAGGGCCGTTAATGCGCTCTCCCGGTGCGACAAGATCGGGCTTCGGCCGACCATCGCCGGTGGGTCCCCGACTTGAGAAGAAGCTGACGCCGTATGTGTGGGGCGAGTT
>DATHTI010000268.1:0-4516 GCA_035463335.1 Pyrinomonadaceae bacterium
AAAAATTTTCTTCACAACAGCATTGACCAGTTAATCCCTCCGATACCGAAACTCTCCTTTTGTGTTTTTGTGCCTTTTTGTGGCGAAAAATCTTTCGCGATTCTAACACTCGGCCACGGATTAGCCGACTGAGACGGATCAGTCAGTTTTCATGCGCGGCTCAACGGGACCCTTCGCGCGCAGCCATTCCTGCCATCCACCTTGCAGAACTCTGACGCGCTTGAAGCCGGCGGCTTGCAGGATTTGCGCCGCGGCGATACTCGATTCATCTCTCGGGCAAGCGCAATACGTGACGATCTCCTGATCCTTCGGAACATTCTTTAACGGTGGATACTGGAGACGGTATTTCAACTTGCGCAGTTTGAAGTGAATCGCGCCTTTAACCGTGGTCGAGCTGGCCGCATAACCCTGCGAGCTGCGAACGTCGATGATCGTGACCGGATGATTGTTTGTGACTTTCGCTTTGAGCTCATCAGCACTAATCATCTCGACGTTTCGGGCGTCCTGCGCGTGGGCCGCGATCGCAGTCAAGCCGGCGACGATCAGTGCGAGGATCGAATGTTTCACAGTGCTCATTATCAGCCTCCTTGTACTCATCTCATCGTGCGTGGCTTGTGAAAAGCACCGGGTGCGCTGTCAGTGCCGTCGAACGTCTTCGGGTCGTACCACGAGTACGTCGCTTGCGCATAATAAAGATAGCCCTGCGTGCCGCCAACTGTTTCGCCAATCAAGTCGCCCTGTGGGCGCGGTAACTTCCGGCCGCTGTTTGCAGTAACAAACTCCTTCCGGCTGTGCACTTTCAAATCCTGGCCCACCACATCTTTTAGAACGAATGTCTGGGTTGCGTCCGGATCGCGCCAGTGATTCGCGCCATAGCCGTGAATCACCGCCAGCACCGCTTCGTCTTTCTCGATAAGCGCTCGCGTGCCCGGCGCTCTCCGGGTACGCGGCTGGCGCAGGAGCCAGGGCGGCAACTCCTGGTTCATCAGGTCGAGGTTTTCGGGTTTTAGAACTACTGCGAGATCTTGTGAGCCGTCGCCGTTGAAGTCGCCGGACAGGAAGCTTGGATTGTAATTCGTGTTGATAACGGCGGCGTCTTTGAAGATTCGCCTGACGGCTTCCTGTACTTCGGATTGTTTCGGTGCTGCGACGCCGGTGATTTGTATCGGAGTCGCTTCGGGAGATGGCTGCACGGGCGCCGGCGGCGCTTCCGCTACCGGGCGCTTTGATGTTGAGGTACAGGCGCATAGCATTAGTGCGACAACGAGGATAGCAATTCTCATAACGACCTCTTGTTCTTATCCACAGATTGGATAAACCGAAGCCCGCCAGACATGGTCCGGCGAGCTTCGGGGATAGTGCCTCGTCAGTTTCGGCTGCCGCCAATCATAACGACAACACGAAAGCAATCAGATCGTTCCGCTGCGCGGCAGTCAGGGCATTGAAGTTATTCCTCGCTGCCGTTGCCTGTCCCGCGTGCAGTTGGATCGCGTCAAATATCGTGACGTTCAGGCCCTCATGCATGAGCCTGTTGCGTGCACGAATACCCCAGAGTGGCGGCGTCCGGATCATATTCGCTGTTGACTGTCCGGCGTTCTGAACAATGCCATCACCCGTGCCGATGTTGTGTAGCGCAAAATCGCTGAACGGGTGAATGATCTTGTTGCCGAGCGCTGCCGGAACCGAGAATGCGCCACCGTTGATAAGCGTGCCGGGGGGTGCCGTCACGAAAGTGCGGGTGTGGCAAACAGCGCAACCCACACTATTGAAGAGCGGATCACCACGTGTCGCCGCCGCCGGAATCGGTTGCTGCCGGCGAGGAGCGCGCGTGGCTGCCATGAAGTCGGCAAACGCCAACACGTCGAGTCCATCGTCCTCAGGATCCGGAACCGGATCGAAAGGAGACGGGAATGTTACGTTGATTACACCCTCAGCGGTGCTGGCCGGGTTCTCATGTGTCCCCGCATCCGGCGCGCTCGAGCTTCTGCCGCCGAAACCATCGAACGGGTTCGTGATACCCATCTCGTTGAGATAAGCATCACCGGAGAACGACACCAGGCTTGCATGTTGGGCTTTCCAGCCGAACCGGCCGATGCGCAGCGTGTTGTTCGCTTCGGTCACCGGAACTTGCGTAAGCACACCACGCTGTGCGGCAGGCTGAGCCGCCACGTTATTCTGAAGTGCTGAGTTTGATAGACACTCGACGAAACCATCGCCGAGCGTGCTGAGTGTGACGCGGAATGCTTTGACGGTCTCAGCCGTGGAGATGTGTTCCACGATATCGGAATCCGTCGCACGAGCATGAACTAACTGCCCACCGGGTGCGTCGACGAACTGGCCGTTCACAAGGTGACCGGCCCTGAATTCCATTTGCTGTCCGAAAGCACCGACATCCACGGATTGGTGACATTCGACACAACCGACATCGTTATAGGTTGGTCCAAGTCCGTCTTCGATAGTCTCGCGTTCCGAGAAGATAAATTTGTTGTCTTCGAATCTGCCGTTCCCGCGCGCGGTGGGTGGTTCAGGCTCATTGACGCATTCGTCGATCGGTGTTCCCTTAACGCCGAAGCCGTTGAACAGGTCATCGGTTTTGGCGTCCATGTCGGTAGTCAGTGCCTCGGTTGCACTCTGACTTTCGACCGGTCGGGGTGAGCTCAAAGGTACAATGAGCGCGATCGCGAATAGTACGAGGGTAAGGATAGGTAAGACTTTCCTCATGATTTGACTTTGACCTCCTAGGAGCTACAAACGGGTTACGACACAAAACCTACAGTTTGCCCATCGGCAACCTGCAAAGTTCTGCTCTAGTTTTCGTGAAAAACCCTGCTTGATTTGGACAGAGGCAGCTCCGGATCTTAGGGGGTTCGACCAGAGTTAAAGAGTCCCCTCACGAACAAGCAAACCAAGGCTGAGCCCTAGTTGTGAGAGAGAGAGTAGAGGCGCGGTCTCTGCTCGAAAAGAAAATCGAATTGTAAGCTGGGCAATACTTGAAATTGGGAGGGCCGCACTCTATTCCCGTTTAGTATCAAAGTCAAGAACTTTGTATCCACAGATTACACAGAATTTGAAATCGGGTAATCTGTGTAATCTGTGGATAGAATAACGCGGAAAACTTACCCATTCACGGCGATTGTCGGGCAGGAGGAGATGAAGCTCGCGCTTTTGCTGAACGTCGTCGATCCTTTGATTGGCGGCGTCCTGATCATGGGCCACCGCGGCACAGGGAAGTCGACAGCGGTGCGCGCCCTCGCGGACTTGTTGCCGCAGATCGACGTCGTCGCCGGTTGTCCTTATAACTGCGATCCGGACGATCGGTGTGATCACTGCCAGGGCTCAGAGATAACTGCGAAAAAGATGCCGGTGCCGGTTGTCGAGCTTCCTTTAGGCGCGACTGAAGATCGGGTCTGTGGGACGATCGATATCGAGCGCGCCCTATCTGCTGGTCGCAAGGCTTTCGATCCCGGACTGCTCGCGCGCGCGAATCGCGGTTTCCTTTACATCGACGAAGTAAACCTGCTCGAAGATCATCTCGTCGATCTTTTACTCGATGTGGCGGTCACTGGCATTAATAAGGTGGAGCGTGAAGGCGTTTCTGTGGAGCACCCGGCGAGTTTTGTTCTGATCGGTTCGGGAAATCCGGAAGAAGGCGAGCTTCGACCACAGTTACTGGACCGTTTCGGACTGCACGCCGAAGTCACGACTGAAAACTATCTACAAAACCGCATCGACATCATTGAGCGTCGTGACGGTTTCGATTGGGATCGTGAAGCTTTCTGTAAATCGTATGAAGCGGATCAGGAGCAGCTCCGCAAGCGGATTACGCGCGCCCGCGCGAACCTTACCAAGATCGTAGTCCCGCGGCCGGTGTTGGAAAGGATTGCGCAGCTTTGTGCCGATTTGAAAGTCGATGGCCATCGTGGTGAGCTGACAATCATGCGCGCGGCTCGTGCGCTCGCGGCGTTCGAAGGGCGACGCGCGGTGACGGACGATCACGTAAAGCGAGTTTCGGCCATGGCGTTGCGACATCGACTGCGTCGCGATGCTCTCGACGAGACGGCAACGAGCGAACAGATCCAGCAGGCTGTCGACGAAGTATTTCCGAATGCGCCCCAGCAGCAACAGTCGAGCAGCGACGGTGGCGGTGGCGGTGGCGGCGATACTCAAAATCTCGACCGACCCGGCAAAGTAAACAAAGACGCTCCGCGACAGCGACGATCTGCCTCGGGAGCCAGCGCGCGACCGAACGAAGCTGACGTGTTATCTCCGCCAGCGGTTGAGCGGAAGTCGGGTCAAGTCAAACTCGACGAGCATTTGCGATCAACCGACCGTGCTGATAAGTCGCGATCGTTAAGCCGTCGCGCGAGCGGAGGAAAAGCCGCGTTGGTCCAACAGCGCGGCCGGTACACGCGCGCCGTTACATTCAGAAGTGTGGGTGCGCGCATCGCTATCGATGCAACCTTGCGCGCGCTCGTTAGCTCTGAAAAACGATTGGCGCCCGTCAGCCCGCAAGCGC
>DATHTI010000269.1:0-8864 GCA_035463335.1 Pyrinomonadaceae bacterium
TCATTTCTCCTGGTTGAACCTTCACGCACTTAATTCTTATGATTACCTGAGAACCAATTGTAGGGGCGGCCCTCCGTGGCCGCCCCAGCACGGAAACACAAGGTGGAAACCTGGGGCGGCCACGGAGGGCCGCCCCTACAATTGGTTCTCAGGTAAACCTAAGAATTAAGTGCGTGAAGGTTCAACTACGAGAAACGAAATGGCCTTTTTGTGCATTGACATTGAATGGCGGTGGGTGTAAAAGGCCGATGTTTTTCCGTCATTAAATGCGATTCCGCAGCTTGCCTCTCCGGATTACGCCTGTTGTTCGTAACTTTCAATCATCCAGTTAGAAAGAGGAGATTTTATGCCAGCCAACGGGGCTCCGGATCAATCGGTTTTTCAGAAATGGTTTGATTCATTGAGGTCGAAAGACTCAGCTCTTTACGACGAACTCCACACACGCCTGCAGGAACGAGTCGCGCAACCGGAAGCGGTCAGCGCGGGCGGCGTAAATTTTGAAAGCATGGCGAGTGAGAGCGAAGCAGACATGCGAGGGCTCGTGCTGGAGACGATAGTTCGGGAAGGTCGTCCCGCAATTCCCATCCTCGAGAATCGAATTTCTTTTCAAAACGCGATTGTTGACGCTGCGGCCGAAACGATAGTCAAGCGCTTGAGGGAAACGGCGGCCGTCATCGAAACCGTCATTCCGCTGGTTGGACGAGTTGACGTCGACAATTTTCCCACCTCACTTTCGTTCGTCGGCACGGCCTGGATGGTCGACTCCAATATCGCGGTCACGAATCGTCATGTGGCCGACCTGATCGCGCGAAACAACGACGGAAAGTTTAAGTTTCGCCCCGGACGCCTGGGCGAAGAGATGCGAGTCTCGGTCGACTATCGCCACGAAATGGGTCTGAATGGGAAGAACTCCGTGCGCGTGTTGCGCGTCATCTGGATCGAGCCCGAACCGGGCCCTGATATCGCTTTCATCGAGCTGGAGCAGCGCACCGACGGAACAGTCAAACCGTCGATATCGGTCGCGAAAGAAGATGCGGCTCCCGATAGTGAAGTCGTCGTGATTGGCTATCCCGCGCGCGCTCCGGCGCACATCATTCCAAACCAGCAATGGATGGATCAGATTTACGGCAGCACGTACGACGTGAAGCGAGTCGCGCCCGGATTGGCGGGTGCCATCAGTCGTGGTTGGGCCACGCATGATTGCACCACGCTGGGCGGCAACTCCGGCTCCGTCGTCATCAACATGGACAAGGGCGAGGCCGTGGCGCTGCACTTTGCCGGTCTCTACATGATTGAAAACTATGCGGTGCCCGCATCCACGATCAGGCAGATGTTGAATAAACGACCATGGCACCCTGAGAGCGTGGCAGCCCCATCTGTGAAACCTTCGAATGGCACTTCAACCGCGCCTCCGAAGCTGCCACAGCCGGTTAAGCAGACGCCCGCTCCTACGCCTGTCACTTCAGAAGTTGCGACACGGCTTGATCGTGGACAAGTAACAATAACGATTCCGTTGACGGTAACCGTTTCGCTTGGCGCACCGGCGGAGACAGACAGCGAAGGTTAACTCCAGCTCGTGTGCGACCTGCCGAAGGCAGTGAGCCGCCGCCGGGCTTCGTTCGTATGACTCTGTCGCAATTTTTGAAGTGTTAAATTCTAATCTGTGGATGAATAACGGGAGACTGGGAAATGTCGTGGGAAGATGCTGCAAAACTTGAAAGTCGATTGAAACAAGCGCTTGACGCGTTCGATTGGCAAGGCGCTACCGTAATCATTAACGAAATTATCGACCGCATCAAAAACTCTCAGGAAAAGATTCCTGAGATGACAGCGCGGCGACTGATGGCGAGCTTGCGCCGTAAGCGTCGCTTCACGCTCATGCGGCAGCTTGCCGAAGCGATCATCAATTCGGGGGTGCATGTCTCTCAAGTGCAGCGGCAGTTTGCGCAAGCATTGATCGACGACGGAAAACTCGATGAAGCGGAGAGCATTCTTAACGCAATCGTCGAAGATCCGGCGAGCGTTGCGGGCGAGATTATCGAGGCCCGCGGCCTGCTCGGCCGCGTGTACAAGCAGCGCTATGTGAACGCTCCAGCCGCAGAGAACGCACCGAACCTGCGACGCGCGCTCGAACTGTATCACGAGCCTTATCGTCTCGATCCGAAAGAGCATCTGTGGCACGGAATCAATGTGGTCGCTCTCTCAGCCCGCGCCCGTCGCGATGGTCTTTCAACTGAGACATTGCCGGATGAGTTATCACTAGCTCGAGAAATTCTCGCCACTATCGCAGACAAGGAAGCAGAGTCGACCGTCGCACTCAAGGCCTATGACGAGGCCACGAGAATGGAAGCCTATGTGGCGCTCGGCCAGCACGACGATGCGGTGGATTCTGCTCTGCGATATGTCGACAGTATCGACGCGGACGCGTTTGAGCTCAAGAGTACGATCCGGCAGCTCGAGGAAGTGTGGCAGCTAAACTTCAACGAACCGCCGGGCGGTAATCTCTTGCCGCTTCTCAAGGCCCATCAACTGAAAAAGGAGGGAGGTTTCGCTAATCGCAAGCCGGAAAACATCGTGCAGGAGTCTGCCGCAGTCGGCCTGGCCATAAAGGATCTCGAGGCAAAATTCGACGGCGCGCGTACCGTTACACTCACCTGGTACAAGAAGGGACTCGAGCAATGTAAATCGGTTGCGCGCATCGAAAAACTCAGCGGCAAGGGTCACGGAACGGGCTGGCTGGTTAAAGCGAGCGATTTCTTTCCCGATCGTGAAGGCGTGCTTCTGTTAACCAATGAACACGTGATCAGCGATGACCCCGACCATCCCAGGGCGATTCTTCCCGAAGATGCGCAAGCAAATTTTCAGGCAGTAGGCGAGACCGTGAGACTTAAAGAAGTCCTGTGGTCCAGTCCTTATACAGATCTCGATGCGACTCTTGTGACACTCGAGAAAACGCCAGATGTTCAACCCCTGGAGCTTTTCGAGCGCGCCGTGCGAAAGCCACCACCGCCGGAAGTGGGCCGGCTTTATATCATCGGCTATCCGCAGGCCGGCGACCTCCAGTTTTCAATCGAGGACAACCACCTGTTGGGGTGTAACGAGAAACTGCTGCACTACCGGACGCCGACTGAACCGGGCAGCTCCGGTAGTCCGGTGTTTGAGTCTGAGGACTGGCGAGTCGTGGGACTTCACCACGGCGGCAGCGCGACTCTCAAGCGCATTGATGGTGTTGATGGAACGTACGAAGCGAACGAGGGAATTGCGATTCGCGCCATCAGGCAGCTGATTCAAGCGGCATAATCAGTCACGTGCCGCCGCGGCTGAAAAGTCTGAAGCAGACCAAGCGTGATTGCCAGCACGACTGGTCCCAGTACGATCCCGAGTAGTCCGAATACACTGATCCCACCGAGCACGGAAAAGAAGATAAAAAGCTCGTGAAGCCGTGTTTGATTGCCGACGAGCTTCGGACGTAAGAGATTGTCGATCGTGCTGATGGCGAGTCCACCCCAGAGCATCAGCAGCAAGGCCTTGGTCCAACTTCCGTTGAGCATCAGGTAGATCGAAAGCGGCAGCCAGACGAGAAACGATCCGGCCAGGGGAATCATGCATACGAACCCGGTCAGCACGGCCCATAATATGGGTGACGGAATTCCCAGTATCCAGTAAGCGAGGCCGGCGAGAAATCCCTGAAGTGCCGCAATCGTCACGACGCCATACACGCTCGCGCTGATTACCTGCTTCGTGCGGAAGATTAGCTCTATGCTTTGTTCAGGATGCATGGGGAGTGCGTCCGGCAGCCGGTTGGCAATTTTGTCGCCGTCTCTGAACAGGTAATACATCGTGAAGATGACAAAGAATGCTTTGACGACGTTACCGATGACGTTTCCGACCAGGCCGAAAGAAGCGCCCACCAATTGTTGACTTACGTTCCGGAGCTGCTGGATGAAAAAGTCCTGTGATGCGAGCAGGTCAATGCCGAAACGCTCCTGCGCCCAGCCGGTGATTCTTCCGAGAATTGCGGGCTGCTGACTCAATAGTTGTGAAAAGCTCGTAGGCAGGTTGGGGGCGACTTTGCTGAATTCATTAATAACCGCGGCAGTGACGAGCGTGAGAGGCAAAACCGCCAGCAGCACTACCAGGATACACGAGATGAGCGCGCTCAAACTCGGCCGCCCGGTGCGTTCCACTAATCTTCTGTGAACCGGGTAAAAAACGACGACCAGCACGCCCGCCCATGCCAGCACTCCAATAAACGGCCTCAGCATGAGCCAGCACAAGTAAAGGGCTATGGCAGTTACAAGGAGCACGGCAATCCACCGCGCCTGGTCAATCTGTTCTCGCATCTTCCCAACCGTAAACTAAAAGAGGCCCGGTTGCCAGCAGTTTTTAACCACAGATTACACCGATTCTATAAAACGATCTGGTGTAGAATTTTCAGCCGTTCTATCAGAGTTCGGTTGAGGAGTGACTATGAGGGTTGCTTCGGTATCTGTTTTGTTTGCCCTGCTCGTTGCGTGTCCAGCGCTGGCGCAGACTCAGCTCACCGTGACTGCCGTCAATAAACTTCGGACCGAACGAAACAAAGACCTTCACTCTAACGGCCGGCGCCAAACGCGAGTATTCGAAGGAAGACTTTCGTGCCTACGGCCGCTTCGTGCGCGAGCGTTTTGACGACTTCGCCTGGGAGAACGATCGCATCGCTCGACGAAGTTAGTCATCAACGACTGGTACATGGTTGACAAGTATCACGCGGATCACGGTGAAGGTGTGGACGCGTATTCTGCTGGTCCAACACGCGGGTGCGGCGGCAGTGGTATCTGGTCCAACGGGCAGCTCTACATTCCCACAAACTTCGTCGACTCGCGTGTGCTGACCAATGGACCAATACGTGTGATGTTCGAGCTGGTTTACGAGCCGTTCGATGTGAACGGTGTCAAGTAGCCACAAAAAGGCACAAAAAGCACAAAAGAGATTAATGGAATGGGCGCGACCGCTCATTATCTCTTTTGTGCTTTTTGTGCCTTTTTGTGGCTAAGAATCATTTGCCGGAATCCATGTGCCAGCCGACATTCACGAGCTCGTCACCACGTCTCACAAACATCTCCGTGGCGCGTCCACTCGCAGTCGAGCGTTGCCCGTTCACTTCGGTCTCAAAGAGATACGTCGTGTAAATGATCACGGTGTTGCCGTAGACCTGAATTTCGGTCTTCGGAAACTCGAGCTTCACAAGTTTCCCGCCACTCTCGGCAAATCTCTTCGCACCAGCAAAGATCGCCGCGCGATCGGACCAGCCTTCCTCCCCGGTATCGATCGCGATCGTCTCTTCCGGAATCAGCCGCTCCAGCGCCGCGCGATCGTTACTGAACCATGCCTTCCAAACTGCTTCACGCGCCGCGAGTATTCGTTCACGCATCTGCGGCGTCACATTCATCGGCCGGGACATCTGCTCCGCACGCCATTCCGGATCGATGACAGTATGCGATGCGACCTGAATCCAACTCCCTTTGCGTTTCGCATAAATGTCCATGATGCGGAAACGCCGTAGCGTGATGGTCGTGTTGGCGTCTTTGCGTTGAAACTCGCCGATGAAATTGGCGACGGCGAGCTCCGGGCTATAGAAGTGCACGTCGAAGTCAAAGACTTTGTAAGTTGTTCCCGCGGGAAAGTAAGGAGTCGACTTGGGTGCATTTGCCGGCCTGGGCCACTCGATACCGTTGGCGCGCATGTATTCGTCTATGCCTTTGATCGGCGTGCGAGTGCCTTCTAAAAGGCCGCGCCAGTCTTCAGAGTGTGTCTCAAAGATTTTTTGTATATCGCCGTCGATGAACGCCTGAAAGATACTTTCGATGTGCGCCTTGATCGCCGCCGCATCAGCCGCCCGATCATCGTTCGAAGCAAAACCTTTAGCCACAAAAAGGCACATAAAGCACAAAATGAGAATTGATCTGTTGGTTCGCGATTTGGGATTCATTTCTCGAACTCCTCTTCAATCATTTTGTGCTTTATGTGCCTTTTTGTGGCCCGCTTTCAACAATAAATACGCAAGCGGCGTCTTCCCTGACGTGAACGGTATTGCGGCTCACACTGGTCCAGCGATACTGTGACCGCATGCGATTGCCGCGCCTGCGTCCCTGGATGATTGTCTCGGCGGCCTGGATTGTGCCGGCAGTCTTTGCAGTCATTAATCGCATTGCACAGGCGCGTCTGCAACGCTGGGGTCCGGCAACGCTGCGTGATTTGTTATTTGAGTTCGGCGACTGGCTGCTTTACGCATTCCTCACTCCCGTCATCTTTGTAATCTCGAAAAAGTGGCCCCTCACACGTCCGCATCTCGTTCGACGCGCGATACTGCACTTCTTCTTTTCATTACTGTTCTGTGTCGCGTGGGCCACCTGCGGACAGGTGTTACGACTGATTTTGATCAAAATCTTTGCTCCGGAGATTTTTCAGTCCTGGTTTGAATTTGGAATCGAATGGCTTGGCTGGATCTTCACGACATTGCCCTTTGGCGTCGCCGTTTACCTGTGCGTCGTCGGCATCGAGCATGCGACGCGTTACTTCATCGACGCGCGCGAACGTGAAGTGCAAGTGGCGCGACTCTCTGAACAACTCTCGAGCGCGCGCTTTGCCACCCTCCAGGCACAACTCAATCCTCATTTTCTCTTCAACACGCTCAACACGATCACAGTGCTCGTTCGTGACAACGATCGGCAAGGTGCAGTCAGCATTATCGAACACCTCAGCGAGGTACTCCGGCGCACATTAACGCGTCATCGTGCAAACGAAGTGACGCTTGGCGAAGAGCTCGATCTCGTGCAGCAGTACGTGGCCATCGAGCAGGCGCGCTTCTCCGATCGACTGCGACCCGAGTTCAGAGTTCCCGAGTCGCTGCTGTCTGCGGCCGTGCCGAGTTTCGCGCTTCAACATCTGGTCGAGAACGCGATTCGTCACGGCATTGCAAAACATACGGACGCTGGTCTCCTGCTGATTACGGCAACGCGATCGGGTGATGTGCTCGAGATCTCCGTCATCGACGACGGCGCCGGCATCGATCCCGCGGCGCCTGTGCCGCCCGGTCATGGTGTCGACAACACGCGCGAGCGCCTGCGCGCACTTTACGGTGATCGAGCGTCACTCGAGATCACCAGACGTCCCGAAGGCGGTACAATTGCGACATTGAAACTGCCGTATCGCGAATTGGGTCCGGAGCCAAACGGTGAAACAAGCTAAGTGGAAAGCACTGATCGCTGACGACGAGCCGGTTGCGCGCCGTGGCGTGCGCCAACTGCTCGCGAGCTTTCCCGAGTTTGTGGTCGCCGGCGAGTGTCGTAACGGCGCCGAAGTGCTTGCCGCCTTGAACGTATTAGCGCCGGATGTGATCTTTCTCGACATTCAAATGCCGGGCATCGATGGCTTTGAAGTGATCAAGCGACGCACTGTCGAGCGCATGCCGGCTGTCGTCTTTCTCACCGCGTTCGATCAGTTTGCGATCAAGGCTTTCGAGACTGAAGCACTCGACTACCTCGTCAAGCCGGTGAGCGAAGCGCGTTTTGCGATGACTATGAAGCGGCTCGTGAAACGTTTGCAGTCGCGTTCGAGCTCAACACGTGAAGAGACGATCGTCGTCGCGACCGCGCGAGGCGCAGCGGTGCTGCACCTTAATGAGATCGACTGGATCGAAGCAGCCGGGAACTACTCGCAATTGTGGGTGGGCACGCGCAGTTATTTTCTGCGTGAATCGCTGCAACTGCTTGAAAAGCGAGTGGAAAAGAGCGGTTTTGTTCGTGCGCACCGGCGTGCCCTCGTGCGTATTGATGGGGTGCGAGAGCTGACGCGCACGCGTGCGGGCGCGTCTGTGGCGGTGCTTGAAAGTGGGGTGCGAGTGCCGATATCACGGCGGCGTAATGCTTCTTTTAATGCAGCCTTCAGGGCAACAGCGGGGGCAAGCCCCTCTTCCTGATTTGTTCAGTTGGCCGGCGCCTGAAACGTTTCACATTTCACATGCATATTTAATAGACCAGTGAGGGAGATTGGCTTGCCCTCGCTGTGGCTGATCACTTGAGTGGTTCTTTATTGAGCGCGCAGCAATCGAACAAGTCAGGAAGAGGGGCTTGCCCCCGCTTTGACCAGATTTTCTTGTCAATTTGGTGATCCTGTAATTTAATTAGCGCGCCGTTCAGTTTCTTCACATTTTCCGTAAGAGGTTTGCACATGTCTGTTTCTTCTCGCGCCCTCGTCGAGTTAGTGTTGCTTGGTCCAACGAACGACCGCAGACAGTTACAAGATTCGCCGGTGCTCGGCGATGTCTGGGTCGCCTACGCCGTCAAGCCCGCAGCGGCGATAGACCTGCTCATCACACCACACAAAACAGCTCCCGCTGGCCCGGTCGCCAAGCTCATCGCCGACCGGACCAGAAAGTTGAAGATGAAACGCCTCAAAAGCGAGGCATCGAAGATCGCGTATCTTCAGGGTCTGGTCGCAGCGAAACTCTTTTTCGAAGAGTTACTTCAGGTGATCGTGCCGATGACGCAATGGTGGAACGATCCGAAGATTCAGAAGCAGCTCCAGGCTTACGTACAAGGCGGCCAATTAACAAAAAAAATTCAAGCCATCATGAATTGGGCAAGAGCGGAAGCCGACGAAGATCCAACCACGCTGCCGGCAGACGACTTTGCCACCTTCACCGCCCTGGACCGTTATATAAGCCTGGCGGGGATTATTCTTTGGGCCGCGACGGAAAATAAAACGAATAATTTATCGCTCGGCGCGGGCGAAGCATTATTGAAGTTGGAAACGCCGGATCCGGTAGTCGAACGGCTTCATGATGCATTCGCAAATATTCTGACCCCGAAACGCGGCACGCC
>DATHTI010000270.1:0-4784 GCA_035463335.1 Pyrinomonadaceae bacterium
ACGTTCGACGGCGCAAAGAAGGAGTAACTATGAATCTAAACATCTGGCGCGCACGTGTAACTCTCGGCCTGCTTGTTTGTGCGCTCGCGTTTATTCCGGTCGAGGCCCAGCACCGCTCCAGCAAAACACCGGCGCAGAAGATCCGGCAGCGAGTGCAGGCAAACTATACGTGCCCCATGCACCCGACGGTCAGATCCAAGTCAAAGGGCAGGTGTCCAAAGTGCGGCATGGATCTACGGCTGGTCCAACATGAGGAAATGACGATCGAGCCAGGCGCCGTATCGCACGATGTTGGTGAAACGAAGATGAACATTCCTGATGTCGAGCTGCTCGATCAGAACGGACGTAAGATTCATTTCTACACCGACCTCGTCAAAGACCAGACGGTTGTAATCAATTTCATCTTCACGACCTGCACGACAATCTGTCCACCGCTCGGCGCAACTTTCGCGCGCTTGCAAAAAGAATTGGGCGACAAGGTTGGTCGAGACGTGCGCTTTATTTCGATCAGCGTCGATCCGGCGACTGACACTCCCGAACGGCTTAAAGCGTGGGGAGCGAAATTCAAAGCCGGCGACGGTTGGACGCTTCTCACTGGAAACAAGCCGCAGGTTGACGAGCTGCTGCGCGCTCTGGGCGCGTCTTCCGCCCGCCGCGAAGATCATTCACCGACCATACTGATCGGAAATGCCGCGCACGGTAACTGGACGCGTACTTACGGTTTGGCGAAGACGAGTCAGTTGGTCCATATCATCAACGACGTAATGGCAGGTAAAGCCGTTACCACCGCGGAGGTATCCAGGTAATGATGCGACAAGTTTTCATAATGCTCATTTTGTTAGCAGTTGCCGTCACGACGACGTACAACTGCCTGGCCCAGGCGCCGGTCGGGGGCCCGGCGCCGGGCCAGAATTCTAAACCTGCGGCGCCACCGGCTCCGCACGATCATTCGCACATGACAAAAGCTCCGAAAGAGCCTTCTCCCGCCGAAAAGTATTTTACTGACGTGGAACTGATCAATCAGGACGGCAAGAAGGTGCGCTTTTACTCGGACGTGCTCAAAGGCAAGACGGTCGTCGTCAACGCGTTCTTCACCACGTGCACTTCGGTATGTCCGCCGATGAACCGCAACATGGAAAAGATACAGGAGACGTTCGGTGATCGCATCGGTCGCGATGTGTTTCTCGTTTCGATCACCGTCGATCCGGATATTGACACGCCCGCGCGGTTGAAAGAATACGCGAAGAAGTTTCACGCCGGCCCCGGCTGGATTTTTCTGACCGGAAAGAAAGAGAACCTCGATTGGGCGCTTTATAAACTGGGCCAGTACGTCGAGAAGAAAGACGATCACAAGACCATTTTCATTATCGGAAACGAACCGACGGGATTGTGGAAGAAGGCGTTTGGTATGGCGAACGTCGCCGAACTCGTGCAGGTTGTCGAAAGCGTTGTGAACGATAAAGGCGACGCTGCAAAATCGAAATGAACATCCGGATACTTCTTTTTATCAGCCTGCTGCTTGTGAATTCCACGGCCTATGCTCAACTGACTGACAGCGAGCGCCGCGGTAAAGCCATCTACCTGCGCGGCGAAAGCCCCTCAGGCAAAAAGATCACGGCCATGCTGGGCGATCTTGACGTACCCGCCTCAACGATGAGCTGCGCGGGCTGCCATGGCCTTCGCGGTGAGGGCAAAACCGAAGGCGGCGTAACGGCGGGAAACCTGACGTGGTCCAATCTCGTGAAGCCTTACGGGCACACGCATCCATCCGGGCGAAAGCACGGCGCATTTGATGAAAAGTTGTTCACTCGCTCGGTGGTCCAGGGTCTGGATCCTGCTGGAAACCAGTTGGCCGTGGCGATGCCGCGCTACGAGATGGCGCCACAAGATATTTCTGATCTCATTGCCTATGTCAAACTCATCGAAGCGGACCGCGATCCGGGTCTTACTGAAAACAGCATTACGGTCGGAACTATTCTGCCGAAACACGGCGCGCTCGCAGAGATCGGCGCGGTGATGAAGGACGTGCTGACTGCTTACTTCGCAAACGTCAATGACAAGGGCGGGATCTACAACCGTCGCATCGAGCTGCAAACGATCGATGCGGGCACTGATGCTGCCGCGACGGCAGCCAACGCGAGGATGCGCGTCAAGACCGGCGAACTTTTTGCTCTTGTCAGCGGACTGAGCGCAGGTGCTGATAAAGAGCTTGCCGCCCTGACACGCGAAACAGAAATACCTTTCCTCGGAGCCGCGACATTACTGACGCAAACGAGTGCGCAGGACAATCGGAATCTCTTTTACGTGTTGGCCGGCACGAGTCAACAAGCGCGCGCGCTTATTAACTTTGCAGCTAACAAACCTGAGTTGAAAAAGTCGCGGCTCGCGATCGTCCACTCCGAAAACGAGCTGGCCCTCGCGGCTGCTGACGCAAGCGAAGCTCAGGCTCGCAAGCTCGGGTGGACTTCCGTAACCAGGAAGTCTTTTTCAAGCGAACGCTTCGACGCAGCCGTGCTGGCAGGAGCTCTAAAAGCAGAAGGCATTGAAACTGTGTTCTTTCTCAGCCTGCGCGGCGAGACAGAGTTCATCAACGCGGCGGCGGCCGCAAATTGGACGCCGCATGTTTTCCTTCTCGGCGCACTAACGGGAAGAGATCTCATTAAGATTCTACCTTTGAGTTTCAAGGATCGTGTGTTCCTCTCATTTCCAACGGTGCCAACTGATGTCGCGCCCGCTGGCCTGTCCGAGTTACGCGCACTCGAAGAGAAGTACAAGTTGCCGCCGGGACACACCGCGTCGAAGTTAAATGCGTTCGCCGCCGCGAAGATCTTCACGGAAGGCTTGAAGCGTGCCGGCAGAGATTTGAGCCGCGAAAAGCTCGTCATAGCGCTCGAGGGACTTTACGAATATGAAACCGGAGTGACCCCGAGCATTACCTTTGGACCAAACCGTCGCGTTGGCGCAATGGGTGCTTACGTGCTGTCAATTGATCCTGCAAAAAGGGAATTCGTCTCAAGTGGCTGGGTCAGTAACAATTAACCTCTGATAAATAAACGAAACGGAACCTGTATGAAAAAACTTTTATTCGTCCTTCTAATGATGTTTTTGATAGCTGCGCCGCTCGCTGCGCAGAAAGTTGAGAAAACTGGTAATGCGTCTCCTGCCGATCAGACCGGCGACTGCGGGTGTGAGGATAAGCCGCTTCCGGACGTGCTCGCCGTAGTGAATGGAGTAAAGATTACCAAACAGGATCTCAACCCTGAAACGCAACGGCGTGTGGAACAGTTGCAGCGAGAGGTTGTCGAGGCGCGTCAGCGGGAGCTCGATCTCCAGATCGATTCGATACTGCTTGAAGCGGAGGCGAAGAAGCGCAAGGTCTCATCTTCGCAAGTTCTCAAAGACGAGGTCATTGCGAAGGTGCAAGCGCCAACGGAGGCCGAAGCACAGGCCTTTTACGAACAGAACAAGACACGCATCCAGGGGGAATTCAAGGATGTGAAGAACGACATTTTGGGACACCTCCGTTACGAGCGTCAGCAGGAGCTCGCCCGAAAGCTGGCCGAGCGCCTGAGGGCTTCCGCGCAGGTGAAAGTTCTCGTCAAGCCAACGTCGCCACCTGCTAATGAGACAGATCGCGCGCGGGTGTTGGCCGTCGTGAATGGAAAGCAGATCACGATGGGTGATATCGAAACCGGCTTACGGCCGTTGATCTTCAATGTTCAGGAACAGGTCTACGGCCTGCGCAAGCAGGACCTCGATCTGAAAATCAACGATACGCTGCTCACGCAGGAAGCGCAGAAGAAAGGCATCACTACACGCGCGTTGCTCGATGCCGAGGTTAGTGCGAAAGTCCCGCGTGTGACCGAGGCGGAAGCGCAGCTATTTTATGATCAAAACAAACAGCGGATCAGTGGCGATTTCGCACAAACCAAAGCTCAAATCATTCAGTACCTGCAGGACGGGAAGGAACGCGAAGCGACGATTGCATTCGCCGGGCAGTTGCAGCGTGCCTCGACGATCCAGGTTAATCTTACTGCTCCTGAGTCGCCTGCTTTCTCGATTGCAACAGAGGATCAACCGGTAAAGGGAAATCCTAACGCGTCAGTCACCATCGTCGAATTTACAGACTTCGAGTGCCCGAGCTGCGCGCAGCAGCATCCGGTTCTTGACCGGATCGTCAGCGAGTTTGGTGATCGCGTGCGGCTGGTTGTGCGCGACTTCCCGCTCTCGCAGCACGCCAATGCCCGGAAGGCTGCCGAAGCTGCCGAGGCTGCGCGCGAGCAGGGCAAGTATTGGGAATACAGCGCGGTACTTTTCCGTAACCAGTCTGCGCTCGGGGTAGATAAGCTCAAACAGTATGCGAGTGAGCTGGGTCTGGATCGCGCTCGCTTCGACGCATCACTCGACAGCGGCAAGTTTGCCGAGATGGTCCAGCGCGATGTGGTTGACGGACACAAACTCGGCGTCAACGGCACCCCAACGTTTTACGTCAACGGTAAACGTGTTTCGGATCGATCTTACGAAGGTCTAAAGGCCTCCATCGAAGCAGCTCTGAAAGGAAAAGATGAAGGGCTAAAAAACAAAGCCGGCCTTTAGCCGGATCAAATCCGGATTACTCTTGATAAGGCTCGAGCTACTGGGTTGGAATGTTACGGCTCGAGAAAGAACCGGCTCGGGTTCGTCGCGACAGTCAAGACCGAGAGGCCAGCCTAGGACTGGCCTCTCGGGGTCGTTCGAGTCATTCAGCCTCTGCGGATCTCGTCTCCTCTCTATACTACTTCTCA
>DATHTI010000271.1:0-2234 GCA_035463335.1 Pyrinomonadaceae bacterium
GAAGCCGAAACGTCAAACTGCGGCGCTCGATAACGTGCTGGCGAAGAGTATCGAGGCGCTGAGGAAGAAGGAGAAACGTGCCGCCTAGATCGAGTCGCGCAAGTCGCTGAAGAGAGGAACCCGACGAGGAGAGTGCGGGCGGACGACCATTCTGGTCGGGAACGCTCACATTCGGACTCGTGAGTGTGCCGGTGAGTTTGTTTCCGGCAACGCGGTCAAATCGTGCGTCGCTGCGTATGCTTGGACCAGACGGGCAGCCACTCGCGCGTAAATATTATGCTGAGAAAACGGGCAAGGATCTCGATGCGGATGAGGTCGTGCGCGGCTTTGAAGTCAATAAAGAGAAGTATGTGATCGTTACTGACGAGGAGTTGGAGCGACTCGCGCCGGAGAAAACACGTGACATCGATTTGAAGCAGTTCGTGCCGGCGGATTCAATCCCGCCGCTCTACTTCGAGCGTGGTTACTTTCTGACACCCGCGGCAGGCTCGCAGAAGGCGTACAAGCTACTCGCGGAAACGATGGACAAGAGTGGGCTCGCGGGTATTGCGACTTTCGTGATGCGCGGGAAAGAGTATCTGGTGGCGATCTTCTCGGATAAAGGAATCTTGCGCGCGGAGACGATGCGGTTTGCGGACGAGCTGCGCTCGCCGTCTGATGTTGGGTTGCCGAAGAAGAAAGAGGCGCCGAAGGCGACGGTGACGAAGTTTGAGAAGCTGATCGCGAGTAAGTCGAAGAAGCAATTTTCGCCGGCAAAGCTCGCGGACAAGCAGACGGATTCGTTGTTGAAGTTAGTGAAGAAGAAACAGTCGAAGCGAGAGAATGTAGTGAAGGTTGAGGACGAGGTCGAAACTGATCGCAAGGTTGTGGATCTAGTCAAAATCCTTAAGCAGAGTCTTGGTGGTAAGAAGTAATCTGTGGTTAAAACTCACTCGACTGAGATAGTTCGCCACTTACCTTGCCTGAATCTCACAACACTCAGCACACATCTTGTCGCGTGACCGGCGAGGATTGCGAGCCAGATGTCGATGGGATCGAGCGTTCCGACAGCCTTGATCACGACACACGTTCCCAGCGGCACAATCACCTGCGAGATGATGGAGATGTATAGCGGGCTGCGCGTGTCTCCGGTGCCTTGCAGTCCGCCGGTGTAAGTTAAGGCGACTGCGATCAGTAATCCCGAAACGCTCAGCACACGCAGTAACTGAACACCGATCTCGACCACTGCCGGATCGTGCATACCGAAGATCGCCAGCAACTGTCTCGGGAAGAACAAGAAGAAGATTCCAACGAACGCTGCGCCTGCAAATCCAAACCGCGCGGCCACGTGCACCGCGGCGTCGGCGCGATCTGGCTGGCCCGCGCCGAGGTTCTGACCAGCGACAGCCGCCGCCGCGCCCATCAATCCCACCGACGTCCACGTGATCAACGAAAACAGCTCGGTGTAAGAAACTGCAAACGCAGCCTGCGCCGCGGCGCTCTGCGCCAGTGATCCGATAAACGCCAGCATCAAGACGCCACCGATATTCATCGCAATTCCCTGCACGCCTGTCGGCAAACCAAACTTAAAGATCGACTTGATGATCGGCCAGTTTGGACCAAACCCTCCGTCGCGCGGAATCGAGATCACCCACGCGCCGGTCCACAATCTCGCAAGTGAATAAACCGCGACGAGTCCGGAGGCGATGCACGTTCCCATCGCCGCGCCTTTCGTTCCAAATGCCGGAATGGGACCAAGCCCGCGAATGAAGAGTATGTTCAGAGCGATGTTGAGCACCGTCATCGAAATGCCAAGCATCATTGGCGTGCGCGCATCTCCCGCCGAACGCAACGCCGTACTCAGCATGAAAAAGATCATCATGCCGAGGCTGAACACAAACATGATGCGGATAAAAGGCAATGCTTCGGCTCTCACGTCCGGTGCTGCGTTGACAAAATTGAGCAGAGCGGGTGACACGAAGTAACCAACGGGTGCGAGGATGCCGAGCGCGAGGAAGATCGCGGTAAGGAACGCCTGGTAAACGGTGCGATTAACTTTCTCCTCATCGCCCGCGCCGGCAAAACGCGCCACGAGAACGCTCATTCCAGTGAACAGCGACGAGATGAAGACGATGACGACAATAAAAATCTGCCAGCTCACACCGATCGCCGCGTTTGCTTTGTAGCCGACGAGATTGCCGACGAGTGCATGGTCCACCATTCCCTGCAAGCCGCCGATCACGTTCGTGAGCATC
>DATHTI010000272.1:0-18450 GCA_035463335.1 Pyrinomonadaceae bacterium
ATATTACGCCGAAGGCGTTCGCTAATTTCAGCCCAGGCGTTGGAGCGCAGCGACAACCCTGGGATCAGCACATTAAATAGAATTGAACCCTGAAAGGGTTCGCCAAGCGCACAACCCTTTCAGGGTTTGGTCGCTATTTACAAACCATGTCCCAGGGTTCTCGCGAATGCTCGAACCCTGGGCTGAAATTAGCGAACGCCTTCGGCGTAATATTGGTCAAATTTCAATCTGATGCACTACTGAAATTTTGCTAACCATGTAAATCCTGTCTGAATTCGTGTATAGTGTTGGCTCCCACCCCTGAATACAACAAAAGGAGCACGAAAATGGCCAACACCACGAATCAACGCCAGTTTCTTGCTTCGAAACTCGAAGCACTGAGTGAAACCGAAGTAGGGGAAGTTTTGGATTACATCTCGACGATGGAATCTTCCAGGCGATCCAGGACCGCGTCGCTCGGTCTCGACGACGAGGTTGTTATGGCTCTTGCTGATGCCTGGGAGAACCAGCGCGCTCGTCAGGCCTTCGAATGGGAAGCAGTTCGACGGAAGGCTGAGAAGCGAGCTGCGGCACGAGGTGGCGCTTATATTTAATGCCACGAAGAGGCACAAAAAGCTCAAAGGTTAAGTCCATTTGCGCTTTTTGTGCCTTTTTGTGTCTGGTTTGCTTTGTGGCTGCAGCGCAGGACACGCGCAACCTTACTCCCTCTCAAGCCGAAATCGAAAAACAGCGCCAGCGTTTGAATTCTTCCGATGTCGAAGAACGTCGTGATGCGGTCATGCGACTCGGCGCAATGCGCCTCGCGGCTGCATCACGCGCCGCAGTTCCTGCTCTCAGCGACGCGTCGGCTATCGTACGTGCTACGGCAGCCAAAGCAGTTCTTTCAACCGGTGCCGAAGAGAGTGTCTCGTCTCTGCTTCCATTACTCAACGACAAAGACGAGTTTGTTCGTCGCGAAGCAGCTTACGCGCTTGGCCTGACGCGCAGCCGGACCGCGACTGCGGCACTCAGCGATCGATTATTGAACGATAAGGAAGACGGTGTGCAAGCTGCTGCCGCGGTGGCGTTGGGCCAGATCGCGGATGAGGCGGCTGTTGTCGCTCTGGTGGGAACACTCGCGCCGGAATTATCCGCGCCTGCGAAAAAGAAGCGGAAGCCTGAAGACAACGTCTTCGTGCTTCGCGCTGCCGCGACGGCTCTCGGCCAAATTAAAAGTCGCGCGGGTACTGCTGCACTGATTTCAGTCTTGAATAATGAAAAACTCCCGTCGGATGTCCGACGGGAGTCTGCGAGATCACTTGGTCTGATTGGTGATCGATCTGCTGAGCCGGCGTTGCGAGCCGCTTCTACCGCGGCCGATCCTTACCTCGCGCAAATCGCCTCTGAAGCACTGAAGAAACTAAGCCGCGGATGAACGCAGATTAATGCGGATTAGTTTTCTACCTTTTCTCCGCGGCCGTGACCTTTCTTGGCCGCTTTCGACGCCGCCGGGATCGGCAATCCAACACCACCCGACAACGATTCACTCGAACCTTCGTCTGTGCTCGCGTTCTGCGCAATCTCGTGGATCAACGCGCCACCGGAGCTCTTCGAGAAGATCAGACGGTTGCGAATACCATCGACGTCAACGTGCACGAGATCTCCCAAACCGATCTGGCCCGTGGCCACCAGGTTTGAAAGCGGGTACACCAGAAACCTCTCGACCGCTCGCTTCAAATGACGTGCACCGTATTTGTAATCCAGTCCTTCCTTCATCAGCATGTCTTTCGCTGTGTCAGAGCACTGGAACACAAACTTGGTTCCCGCCGATTGCATGATGCGATCCTGAACTGCTTGTAACTCGAGATCAAGAATCTGCCTCAGGTGATGTTCCTTCAACGACCGGAAGACAACCACCTTATCAATGCGGTTCATGAACTCCGGCGAAAACTTGCGCCGTGCTGCTTCAACAGCAGTGCGATAGATCTTCTGGTCTACTTCCGTGTCATTCGGAGTCTTCGAACCCTTGCCGGGCGCGAAACCGATACCACCGGAAATCAACTCAGACATCTCGCGAGCGCCGAGGTTTGAAGTCATGATCACCATCGCCTTCGAGAAGTCCACGCGACGGTTATCGCCCAGCGTCAGCGTTGCTTTGTCGAGAATGCCCAGTAGCAACTGCCACAAACTGTCGGAGGCCTTTTCGATTTCGTCGAACAGCACGAGCGACACTTTCATGTCGTCGGTGTGCATCCGATCGAGATTTTCCTGGGTCAACATCGGTGAAGTTTCGCGGTGTCCCAGGTATCCGGGAGGTGAGCCAATCAGTTTGGCAATCTCGTGCGAGTGTTGAAATTCCGCGCAGTCGATCTTCACCACTGCGTTCGGGTCGCCGTAAAGCACTTCGGCGGCGGCTTCAATCACACGAGTTTTTCCGGAGCCCGTCGGACCCAAAAACAACATCGTGCCGATAGGCCGGTTCGGGGGATTCATGCCTGCCAGAAATATCTGATACAGGCCACTCATACGTCTCACTGCGCGTTCCTGACCTACGATGCGCGCCGTCAAACGCTCCTCAAAATCCTGCGCACGCGGGCTCTTTTGATCAGGATCAAGGAAAACTGTACCTGTATTGTTCATGTCTCTTGTCGTCACTTCTCGCTCTGGTAACATCGGCTCCATTCTCCTTGCCAGCCAATCCAAGGGGGCGATTGTCAGGGCTTAAACCCTCTGGCCCAGAGGCTCCATGCAAGGAACGATCCGTACACAACAAATGGATGCTTGCGTAAGAGGTTAGGGTTCGCCAACACGAGATTCAGCACCCCGAACCGGCCAGCGAACCGTTGCTATATATACAAGTCCGCAAAAAATGTCACCAGAAATATGCCTGACTGACAATTAATTGCACCTTTTACGCCGAGAATACACCGATTGACACAATCTAATCGTAGTATTCCAGACCCAAGTGAGTAATGAGATCTTCGCCGCGCAAGTGTCGCAGCGTGTTCTTCAGTTTCATCAATTGAATGAAGATGTCGTGCTCGGGATACAACCCGGGCGCGGTTTGCGGAGACTTGAAGTAGAACGAGAGCCACTCCTGCACACCCTTCATTCCCACGCGCTGAGCGAGATCGAGAAACAGCGCGAGGTCGAGAACGATCGGCGCTGCGAGAATTGAGTCACGACAAAGAAAGTCGATCTTGATCTGCATCGGATAGCCGAGCCAGCCGAAGATGTCGATGTTGTCCCAACCTTCCTTGTTGTCGCCGCGTGGCGGGTAGTAGTTGATTCGCACGACGTGTGAGAAGTCTTTGTAGAGGTCGGGATAGACCTCAGGCTGAAGGATGTATTCGAGCACTGACAGCTTCGACTCTTCCTTCGTTTTGAACGAGTCGGGATCGTCGAGCACTTCACCGTCGCGATTGCCGAGGATGTTTGTGGAGTACCAGCCGTGCAGACCAAGCATGCGCGACTTCAAACCGGGCGCAATGATGGTCTTCATCAACGTCTGTCCGGTCTTAAAGTCTTTACCGCAGATCGCGAGCTTGTTTTTGTCTGCAAGTGACATGAGCGCGGGAATGTCGACGGTAAGATTTGGAGCGCCGTTCGCGAACGGAATGCCTGACTTGAGCGCCGCATACGCGTAGATCATCGACGGCGCGATGGCTTTGTGGTTGTCGCGCATTGCCTGCTCAAACGAGTCGAGCGTTTTGTGCACTGCGTGAGGTTTCAGAAAAATCTCGGTCGAGGCAGCCCAGATCATCACGAGGCGCGAGCATCTGTTCTTGCGTTTCCACTCGGCGATCTCGTCGATGAGTTGCTGTGCGAGCTCAAACTTATTCTTGCCGGTTTTGACGTTCGTGCCGCTGAGACGTTTTACATACGTCTGATCGAAGACGGCCTTCATCGGCTTGATCTTGCGCAGCGGTTCTTTCAGTTGGCCCAGCAGCTCTTTCTCGAGCACGCCTGCGTTCAGGGCAGCGTCGTAAGCTGAATCCGGAAAGATGTCCCACGCTCCGAACACCAGATCTTTTAGTTGGGCCAACGGGACGAAGTCTTTGATCAGCGGAACACGATTATCGGTTCGTTTGCCGAGGCGGATCGTTCCCATCTGCGTCAAACTGCCGATGGGTTGTGCAAAACCTTTTTTGATGGCTTCGACGCCGGCGATGAAGGTTGTGCTAACCGCACCGAGACCGACGAGTAGAACTCCGAGTCGTCCTTCGGCGGGAACGAGCTCGGCTTGTTTGGCAACTGGCATTCGGGTTCTCTCCTGTTAATCCTGAAAGTCTTGTAATCCTGTAAAACGACAGTCGAGAATAATACTGACTCACGAATAATTTGATCCGCCAAATCTTGCGCATTATTGGCGACGCATTGCTAGCGAGAGTTTCTCGAGACGAGGCTTTTACGGAATTCGCGTGGTGTGGCTCCAGTCGCGATACGAAATGCTTTCGTGAAATGACTACCACTCAGGTAACCAACGCGCGCGCCGATCTCTGTGACGGGAAGATCTGTTTCGGCGAGTAGCAACTGCGCCTTCGTGGCCCGGATGCCCGCGAGATAATGGTGCGGCGATGAGCCGGTGAGCTTCTTGAAGAGACGCGCGAAGTGAAATGGTGAAAGATACGATGCGGCTGCAAGTGCTTTGAGAGTGAGGTCCTGATCGAGCTGTGTGTGCATCAGCTCGACTGAACGTCGAATGCGCCTGTCAACAAGACCCACGCGCGAAAGCTCGAGTTCTTCTGATAAGCGTGGGGTCGAGTAGCTTCTCAGGATGTGGACAAGCAGTTGTTCGACGAGTGCTCGCATGACGATTTCTCGACCGGGTTTCTCAGTCGCGAGTTCCGAAGCAAACTCCTCCAGCAATCCGTCGAG
This sequence comes from Pyrinomonadaceae bacterium, assembly GCA_035463335.1. Taxonomy (GTDB): domain Bacteria; phylum Acidobacteriota; class Blastocatellia; order Pyrinomonadales; family Pyrinomonadaceae; genus PSRF01. The sequence goes on from DATHTI010000272.1 coordinate 4,858, forward strand.
CTTACGATCGCCGTGCAGGTGATCACGTGTAAACGTCACGATTGATTTTTGTGGAATCAGTCGCATCGTGGCGGCATTCTGAATGACGAGTGATGCTGAGAACGTAAGAAAGAGAAGTTCGACGCGCTGGCCCTTTGCAGTTACGTTTGTATTTGGCTCGAGTACGACTGATTCAGATTCTTCAAGCGTGTCGCGCTTATCTTCGACTGTGTAATCGAGCTTGCCGCTGAGAGGAGTGAGCAGCGAATAGCCAGTGGTCGCCTGGTTTTGCCAGACAAGCTGTTTTGCTCTGCGGTAGTAAACTGAAAAGTCTGGCGAGACGAAGAAGCGGTTGGTTTGAGCCAGGGGACGAGTCATCGACGACCCAGCATAGCGGCGGGATCGTTAGTAATCAACGCATCAATCCCGATCGCACGCGCTCTCTCCATCCACGCCGGATCATCAACCGTCCACACGGCTACGTGCATCCCGACGGCTTTTGCTTTCTGCACGAGACTCTCTCGCGCGAGCCGATGATGCAATGCGAGCGCCGCCGCACCAACATCCAGCGCCTGATTGATGATTCGTTGGTCCGACAACACGGAAGGATGTGTGAACGATGGTTCAAACAGTGCAACTGTTTTTATGTCTGGATCGATCTCTCTGACGATCTTGAGTGCCGGCAACTGGAAGCACTCAACGATTACACGCTCCTTCAACGAGTGTTCGCCGATCGCCCTTACACATGCTTCCGCAAGTGGCCGTTGTTCGGCAGGCGAGTCGCACTTCATCTCGAGATAAAGCGTCGAATTGTTTGACTGAAAGAGTGTGAACAGCTCTGCGAGGCTCGGGACCGTCTCACTCGCAAAAGTCCCCGGTGGAAAGCCCTTCTTCTGTGCGAACCAACTACCGACATCGATCTTCCTGATTTCCGCCCACGTTAGATCAGCTACTCGATGGGGTAAGCCGCCGGTGCGACGCAGCGTGCTGTCGTGGATCACAACCGGAACACCGTCGCGCGTGAGACGAACGTCAAACTCAATCCCGTCCGCTCTCACCGCGAGCGTCTCACGAAACGCCGCCATCGTATTTTCCGGCGCAACCGCAGACGCACCACGATGACCAATGATCAGCATTTAGTTAAGCCACAAAAAGGCACAAAAAGGACAAACTGAATGAAAAGAAAATGAAGGCATAAATGCAATTGTCTATTTTGTGCTTTTAGTGCCTTTTTGTGGCGGATCTTGCTCGGGGTTGACGATGTGTTTGAGCTTGATATCGAACGTGCCGTAATCCGTTTTGACGCGCCCGCCGACGGGAATGTGTCGCGCGTCGTTGGTGATCCAGATTGAGAACTCGCCCTGTTCGTCGTCGATCAAGCGCCCTGGTCCAAAGAGCTCCGGATTGACTCGCAGCACTTCGACTCGACCGAGAATGGTCTTCATTCGCTTCTTCTCAGCCACCTTCACCGGTATCGTGTAGACCTTGCCGCCGTCACCAATGAAGACGTCGAAGGTCTTGCCGACTTCGAGTGGCTTCGTGCGAATGAAATAGATCGCTGAAAGAACGTCCTGTAACTGGCCAGAGAATTCTGTGATTGCGTGACGTGGCTCCGCGGAGGGATTGTTGGGATCGCGCGAGGTCCATGTCATCCGGCCTTTCGACGAATCAAAGGTCGATTCTGTCTCCCTGACTCGCTTGCCTGTCTCGTCCAGGATCGTTGTCTTTTGAACTGTAAATGTGATCGGCTCGACGGTCGACTCAACACGCTCGCGAAACTTCACATTGAATAACCGCGCGAAGAAGCCCTTGCTGGAAACATCCGCGCTGAACGTCAAAGCGTAAGGCTGCGACTCTGCTAACTTGGAGTTCGTTGCATCGAGCGGCGTGCGCGCGGCGCGAAACTTCAGATCCGCGACGTCAATCTTGCGCAAGAGCGCGCGTGAGAATTCCGCTTCGAAATGAAGCTCCTCACCGAGCTCGAAGCGGTGCGGAGTTGTGTGTGCCGTGCGCCGCTGCGCGACTGAGTACGACAGGCTCATAAAGATCCCCATCGCGACGAGCAGCGTAACGAAAGTAATGCTTTTGAAAATTCGCAAAGCCGTTAAAAGTAGTAAGTCTTAATTAAAAGAAGTCCCCAGGCAATCACAAGACCGAGCGCGGCCCGGTACTCCCGGTAACGAAGATACAGCGTACCATCGAACCGGTTCGCCGCCGCCTCATTTTGGCGAAACGGTGTGAGCCGCGGAAAGAACAGCGGCACAGCGCGCCGGTAAGTCTCATATTCACTGCCAAAGAGCTCCGCCAGATGTGTGGCTTCGACGCGCATCACCGGTAAATAGATGCCAAGAAACAAGGCCGCGAAGAGTAGCCCAAGGACAAGCCGTCCCGAAGCGATGGTGAAGCCGAGGCCGAGTAAAAAACTTCCCAGGTAAAGGGGATTACGTGTGAAGGCGTATGGGCCAGAGGTGGCGAGTTGTGCATTTTTCCGGATATGGCCTGCTGCCCACGCGCGCAGCGCCAGACCTAGCAACGACACTGACGCGCCGATCAGCAAAGCGCGTGGTGTTGGACGCGCGAAGAAGATGAACGCCGCGCCGCACGCAAAACCGAGCGGTACTCGCCAACGCTGAATCCATGTTCCGCCTCTTCTAGCCATAGGTACGTATCCACAGATTACGCAGATTGTTTATCTCTTCTGTGTAATCTGTGGATGAACAAGTCTCCGGTCAATTGCCTCCATAACGCGCCCGACTTCAATGTCCATGCAGATCCATTTTGAACATGAACGGCGGTGGCAGTCTACACGACAGTCGATATCCGTTCGTTCCACGCAGATGTCTTCGGGACGAGGACTACCGTTTCGCCACCACTCCGTCGGGCCAAACAATCCGACGATCGGCGCACCTGCGGCAACCGCAATGTGCGTTGGACCCGTGTCGCCTCCGACGTAAACGGTAGCCCCGCGCGCAAGCGAGTAAAAACCCTTTAGCGATAGACTCACTGGCTGCGCCCTGCCCGAAACAGACGATCCACGCACACCTTCGGCAAGTTGCTCCTCGCCCGGGCCGTAGGTTACGAGCGACGTGATACCGTAATTGGACCAGAGCAGATCTGCGAGTTTCCCAAAACGGTCGACGCTCCATAATTTCGTCGGCCAGCCTCCGCCGGGATTCAGGATTGCATACTTGTCGCGAGTCATCGCTGCTGCTTCGCGAGCTTCGGCCTCATCGTTCGTCGTTGTGTTAATCGGGAATGACAGCTCTTCTGGTTCGGGCACTCCTAACGCGCCCTGGAGTAGCAGCAGAGATTTTCGGATCACGTGTGTTTGCCGTGGGACTGCGATCGTCTTTGAAAGGAGAAGGGCGCTGGCCGGCTCTCGCAATCCGGGGCGAGAGTACCCAAAAATACGACGCGCGCCCGAGAGGCGCGCGATTGAAGCGGACTTTAGAAGTCCCTGGAAGTCTAATGCTACATCGAAGGCCGAGGCGCGTAACCGACGTAACTGCTGGCGCGGTGCCCGCAGCGTCTCCCCAGACATCAGCCCGCGCCTCAGCGCCTTCGTGTCGACTTCGATGAGGCGATCCAGAAGCGGGTTGTCTCTCAAAATTTCTGCTGATCGCCGTTCGACCACCCAGGAGATTTCGGCTTGCGGCATCGCGGCGCGCAGCGCGGCGAGGGCAGGCAAAGTGTGAACTATGTCGCCAATACTACCGAGCTTTACGATCAAAATCCTCATGTACCGCCAAAATAAACAAACTTCAGATTTGCTTCAGCGACTTTCTTGCTGCCGCGAAACTTTGTGAGCGTGCCTTCAAGAACGGGAGTCTCGTCGTCTAAATCTCCTGCGCCATAAACGCCGCCCTTCAAAAATTTTCCTGCAAAACTGTAGGAGACTCCACGAAGGACCTGAGTTGTAAACGTGAAGTTTTCGCGTTTGACGCTAAGAGTTTTGAAGCGATAGGTGGTGCCGTTGATTAGTTGCAGTCCAGCCGAAGGCAGGCGACGTAGTCGCTTTGCGTTCAAATTAATAGCGCTGAAGTCCGAGAATTCGGTTGGCGGTATCGTACCGTCTTGAAGCCAGAACGAGCCGTCAGGATCGAAGCGCGCTGATGTGTTGCGTTGGGTGAATGCTGGTGCGGCTGTCAGGCAGAGTAGCAGGAAGATGGTGAAAGATTTATTTATCAACTGTCACACCTCCGACTCTTGTGATGATTTCCGTCGTTGAATGATCTTTCGGATCGCCAACGATTGCGACCTGGCCGCCGTAGGATCGTACCACGTCACGTTCGGGTACGCTTTCGGTCGTGTAATCAGTGCCTTTCGCGTGAACGTCTGGCTTGAGCGTAAGCAGGAGTTGTTCGACGGTTGGCTCGTCGAAGATCGTGACGTAGGTTACAGATTCAAGCGCGGCGATGATCTCGGCGCGTTCTGGTGCGGGCAAGACTGGCCGGCCCTCGCCTTTTTGTAACGCGACTTGCTCGTCTGAGTTGATACCGACGACGAGTATGTCGCCGAGCTCGCGTGCGCCGGCGAGGTAGCGGACGTGTCCGACGTGAAGCACGTCGAAACAGCCGTTCGCGAGGACGATGCGCGCACCGGATGCGCGGTCGGAAGCGATGCGGTTTGCTAAATCTTCTCGACTAAGGATTGTTTTCATTACTTGAAACGGCGTGCCGGAGCTCAGCAGCGCTCACGGTGGCTGTGCCTCGCTTCATCACGACGAGGCCGCCGGCATAGTTTGCCAACCGCGCAGCGTCGATGAACGATGCACCCGAGGCGAGTGCGAGGGCAAAGGTCGCGATGACTGTGTCGCCTGCGCCCGTCACGTCGACCGCTTGTTGTGCGCCGACTGCATGAATGTGAACTGGCGCGGCATCACCTTGCAGCAAAGTCATGCCACGGTTGCCGCGTGTGACGAGTAGAGCGTGATGTCCGAGACGCTGCTTCAACTCCTTCGCTGCAGTTTCCAAAGCTTCAGTTGACGAGATCGGCGCGCCCGCGAGGTTCTCGACTTCCTCCTGATTCGGCGTCGCCGCCGTAAACCCGGTGAACTCCGAAAGCCGAAAACGCGAATCAACGAGGACCGGAACATCAGCCGTTTTTCGAATTAGCTCAGCCGCGCGCGCCTCGACAACGCCATAGTTGTAATCAGAAATGACACACGCGTTCGCGCTGTTGAGCGCATGTCGCAGACGGTCAAGAATCGCATTTCGCACATTCTCGTCACTGAGCGGCGCGCCTTCGTAGTCGATCCTGATTACTTGTTGCTTGCTGGAGTGTGAATGGCCGGCGAGGATCCGCACCTTCGTTGTTGTTTGTACCTTCTCGGAAACGATTACTCCATCGATATCGACGCCCGCCCCTTCCAGCTTCGCACGCAGCTCATTGCCAGACTCATCATCTCCAGTCACCGAGATCAACGACACGCGTGCGCCGAGCGCGACGAGATTCATCGCGCAGTTTGCCGCGCCGCCCGGCAGCGTCTCGGTTTGCTGGTGACGCAGAATAAATACCGGCGCTTCCCGCGACACTCGGCTTATTGATCCGTGCAGAAACTTGTCCGCAATCGCATCGCCAATGATCACGATCCTTTGATCGGCAAATCGCTTGACGATGCTAATCAGATTTTTATCTTGTGAATCCTGCAAATCCTGCAACCCTGTTAACCAGCTACGATTACCTTCACAGCCTCTAATAGATTTTCACACACAACATCCGGCTGATGTTTCCACGCATGTCTCTGATATTCCCACTCTCCTCTCCCATATCCACTCAACACAAACGCCGAACGCAACCCGGCATTTCGCGCGAGCTCAACATCACCGTAACGATCCCCAACCATCCAGCTCGCCCCCAAATCGATCTCAAAATCCTTCGCCGCACAATCAATCAATCCGGTTTTCGGCTTGCGACAATCGCAATCGAACCGGTACGGCGGCTCGCCGACTGACGGATGGTGCGCGCAATAGTAAATGGCGTCGAGCTGCGCCCTTTCCAGATCACTCTTGAGTCGATCGTGAACGCTGGCGATCATCTCCTCGGAGAAATAGCCACGAGCGACACCTGCCTGGTTCGTGATCACGATCGCGAGCCAACCATTGTTGTTCAGGATCCGGATCGCTTCGGCCGAATAAGGAAACACACGAAAGCGCGACGGATGATTAACGTAACCAACCTCCTCGGAAATCGTTCCGTCTCGATCGATGAAAACTGCCGGACGCTTCATCTGCATGCTTACGCGACTGAGTCGCACAGGCTCCTCACGGTTTTCGCGAAACTGCCGCGCTTCAGCAGCGCGTGCGAACGCTCGAACACTTCGTCAACTGTGATCGCCGTCATGCAACGATGGTCGATCGGGCAATCACGCAGCATGCACGGCGCACAATCCGGCGGATGCCTCAGGATCTCTGCTTCAGGGGCGAAGGGACGAGTCGTAAGTGGATTTGTTGGACCAAAGATCACGATTGTGGGGCGCCCGAGTGCCGCGCCGATGTGTGCGGGTCCGGTATCGTTGGTCACGATCAGATCCGCACGATCGAGGACAGCCGTGATCTCATCGAGAGTCGTCTTACCAGTCAGCACCACGGGCTCGTTTCGCATGCGCCGCACAACGTCCTCTGAAACATCAATCTCGTCTTTCGATCCGATTAACAACACTTTCCGGCGCGACTCGATCAAACGATCCGCGAGTGCGGCGAACCTTTCCGATGGCCAACGCTTCGCCCGGCTGTTGATCGATCCGGGACAGATTGCGACCACTGACTCCGCATCGCTCACGCCGCACGCACGAAGCAACTCCGCCGCTTCCGCTCTTCTACTTTCCGAAATTGAAATGCTCGCATCCGGCTCACTTTCGCAGATGTCGCTGCGGTTGAACAGCAACTGCTCGAGCGCCGTCACGAGATACAAGTAATAGAAGACCTCGTGCTTTGAAGAGCGCCAGTCAGGCAACGGCAGCGGGTGCGTCAGCAATGCCTGTCGCGATTCAGTCGCATAACCGAGTCGCACGGGCACGCCCGCGAGAAAGGGCATCAGCGCGGCTTCAAACGCATTTTGAAACAACACCGCGAGATCAAACCTGCGCCGCTTCCACTCGCGCACCTGCCCAAACACTGACAGCACTCCCTTGCGATCGTAAACGAGCACGTCATCGATAAAATCAGCTTCGGAGAAAATTCCTTTCGTGTTCGGACGAATGACGAGAGTAATGTGCGCGCCAGGCAGCACACGCCGCAATGCGCGCAGCGCAGGCACCGTCATCACTGCGTCGCCGACCCAGTTCGTGCCACGCACGACGACCCGCTTAATACTTTCCGCCTGCTCGTTCATCTACAGAATTACTCGCAGCCCGCCATCAATACTAATCCACGGACGCCAGCCTAACTCATCAGTCGCGCGCGTCGTGTCAGACACATAACGCAGCGGAACCGGCACCGGCATAGCCGGATCGTCCTGAATCACAGGCTCAATCTCAATCATCGCACCAACACGCCTGATTAGGTCGCGTAAGCTGACCGAATTCAGACGACCGCCGCCCAGGTTATACAATCCGAACGTACGATCTGAATCGATAAATGCATGACAAGCGCGCGAAAAATCATCGACATACAGGATGTCGCGAACTGGATCGACTCCGGCAGGCAGTCTGATGGGCTGGCGGTTCTTTACTGACTCGACGTAGTGCGTAACAACCCCCGGAGCGTTATCCTCCGACGGTCGGGCAAAGACAGTCGAGAGCCGGAAGATGCAGGCACGAACATCTTTTGTGCGTGCATAATACTCAACGTAATGTTCGCCGATGAGCTTGGACCATTCAAACGCCGTTTGCCCGCAGTAAGCGGTGCTCGTGTCCTCGTTAACGGTGTCAGTCTCGCCCGCGTTACTCCCGTAAACGTCCTTTGTCGAGGCGTAAATAAACGCTGACCCCGGCTTCATCTTGCTAATCACGTTTGCCGTTCCTTCCGCGTTCGTGCGAAAACACTCGAACGCACCGTCAGGACTCTTGTCGAAGTGAGCCGCGAGATGAATTACAGCATCGTAGTCCGCAACCCTCTCGACAGCCTGGTAATCGAGAATGTCGAAACCCGAACGGCGGGAAAAATCATCTGCTGAAAAAAACTCGCGTACGTGCGTACCCAAATAACCACTGCCACCGGTCACCAGAACATTCATCTCGTCTCTGCCTCGATTGCTCGTTGTTGCGCCGCGCGGCCGCGTGCGAGGGCATTCAGTCGCACCAGCGATTCTGAGTTGCCGATAGCGATAAGCATGTCTCCACCTTCAATTCTCGTTTCGCCGCTGGGATTAAAAATGATCTCGCCGTCGCTGCGACGAATACTGACGATGACGATATTCAGCTCCGAGCGAATAACAGTCTCACTCAGCTTGCGACTAACAAGCGTAGAGATTGGATCGACTTCAAGCTGTTCAAATCCAAGCTCGAGATGATTCGCTGTAACAGAGTCGAGAAAATCCCCGACGGCGGGTTTCGTCAACGCCATTGCCATGCGATGCCCGCCGATGATTGTCGGCGCCACCACCCGATTTGCACCGGCCCTGATCAACTTCGACTCCGCCTGCTCCTCCGCGGCACGCGCGACAATGTGAATGCTCGGGTTCAAGTCGCGCGCAGTTAGAACTACATAGACATTATCGGCGTCATCGGGAAGACAAGAGGCGAGGCCACGTGCATGTTCGACTCCGGCTTCGACCAAACTCTCTTCGAGCGTCGCATCTCGCACGAGCACAGGGATGCCCATGTCCATGAGTGCTTCACACTTGCGCTGGTCGCTCTCGAGGACGAGGAACACGCCATCGACGGCTTGCAGACTCCGTATCAGATGCGAGCCGACGCGGCCCGCGCCGCAGATGATAAAATGGTCCCGTAGTTTGCTCATTTTTCGTGAATGGCCATACCTGGCAAACAACTCCGAGTGCACGATCGACTGCACCGTGCTGGTCAAAGCATAAAGCACAATGCCGACGCCGACTATCATGAATACTGTTGCGAACACGCGGCCCAGCGCGGTGCGCGGCGTTATGTCGCCGAACCCGACCGTAGTGAGCGTCTGCGCCGTAACATAAAGACTGTCAAGTATAGACCAGCCTTCGACGAGGTGAAATATAATGGTGCCGAGCGCAATCGCAGCGAGAACCGTCAGCAAAACGATACGGATGCGAGCACGGGCAGGAAGAAGGAAACGCGGCAGGGGTGTTAGACTCATACAGGCCGAGTGGCGTCAAAGTCACCAGCGAGGGGAGCCACGTTAACGAATGCGGCTAGCCCTGTCAAACTGAATGTCGACAGAACCGCTGGAGGGATGTTACGTAATAGTGAGACAGATGTTGTCCACACAGAGCTTAAAACAATCTGCGGAATCTGTGGATAAATAAGATTGAACGTATGCCAGTGCGCTATCCGCCAGATAATCAGTATCCCCGCACCACCAATCGTGATCTGAAAAAACCACGCGTCGTGTCTTACATCGAATCGCGGCCCAGCTTGCCGCGGCGTGTGCTGCGGCGATTGTTGAGTGCGCCGGTATTGATCCCCCTCGTGTTTGTCAGTGCTATCGTACTCGGGATCCTGATCTACTACTGGACGAGCTTCTCAGGTCGCATCGATAACCTGCTCGCCGGTGAAGTCTTCACCCGCACCGCCGGCATCTACGCCGCTCCAAAACAACTACGCGTCAACGAAACGATCTCGCAATCCGATGTGATTAACCTTTTGAAGCGAGCGGGCTACGTCGAGAAGACGCAACAGGCAGATGAATCGCGCGGTCGTTATTAAATAAACGGATCAGCGCTCGAAATCGAGCCGAGCAGTACTTCGAGTGTTGATGGTACAAGGCAGTTTCAAAGGGTGCGTGTTCAATTTAGCGGCTCCGGAAAGTCGATTAGCTCGCTCACGGATCTCGACGGGCGCGGCACATTGCAACGCACGTGGCTCGAGCCTGAGCTGATCAGCTCCGTTACCGGTACTGAGCGTGCGAAACGAAAAGTCATCGGTTTCAGCGATCTGCCGCCACACCTCGTCAAGGCGATCACCGTCACGGAAGATCGTTCCTTCTTCGAGCACTATGGCGTAAACCTTCGCGGCATCATTCGTGCTTTTATTCGACGTTACGATTCCGATCCAAACTCGCCGATTGCGCGGCAGGGTGGCTCGAGTATCACGCAGCAGCTCGTTAAAAATCTCCTGCTCTCGCCGGAACAGACGTGGCAACGCAAGATCAGCGAAGCCTACATGTCGATCATTCTCGAGACGCGCTTGAGTAAGGAAAAGATCTTCGAGCTCTACTGCAATCAGGTTTACATGGGCCAGCAGGCCGGGTTCTCGATCAATGGCTTTGGCGAAGCGTCCAGTGCTTATTTCAACAAGGATGTCACGAACCTTACTCTTCCGGAAGCGGCTTTTCTCGCCGCGTTGATTCGCAGCCCGAATCGCTACAACCCGTATACAAAGATCGAGACCGCGACTGCACGGCGCAACCAGGTGCTCGACTCAATGGCGGAAGCGGGCGCGATCACGCAGGAAGAAGCAAAGAACGCAAAGGCGACGCCGCTTCAGGTTGTTCCCGCGCGCGGCCGTATCGACGTCTCAGACGCACCGTATTTCGCCGATTATGTGCAGAACCAGCTTGGCGACATGATCGCCGGCAACGGTGGTACCGAGCACCTGCGGATCTACACGACGATTGACATGGATCTTCAGCGCGCCGCTTACGCCGCCCTCACGAAGCAGATGAACGCGCTCGACAAGATCCAGTCAAAACGTGTCGAGCCGGGCACGTTGCAGGCGGCGCTCGTCGCGATGAATGCGAAGACGGGCGAGATCGTGGCAATGGTTGGCGGTCGTGATTACTCGAAGAGCCAGTTGAATCGCGCGACCGACGCATATCGCCAGCCGGGCTCAGTCTTCAAGCCATTCGTGTATGCGACGGCCTTGAATACGGCTTACGATCCGGTGCCGCGCGTGATCACTCCGGCCACGACGTACATGGACGAGCCAAAGACGTTTACGTTCGATAGCCAGGAGTACACGCCGGGGAACTTTGGCGAGAGTTACAGACACGAGCCAGTCACGTTGCGCGATGGCCTCGTCCATAGTCTGAACGTCGTCACGGTTGAAGTGGCAATGGAAGTGACGATTGGACGTGTGATGAATCTCGCGGCAAAGGCTGGTTTGCCGAAACCCCCGCGTGCATATCCAGCGATGGCGCTCGGCACGAATGAAGCAACGCCGCTTCAGATCGCATCCGCATATACCGCTTTTGCAAATCTCGGTACACGCACGACTCCGATCGCGATCAACCGCATCACGACGGGCGAGGGCGTCACGATTGCAGCGCCAATGACGCAGAAGAGTGAAGTGCTTCGTCCGGAAGTCGCTTTCGTGCTGACTTCGTTCATGAAAGACGTGGTCAACCGCGGCACCGCAGCAAAAGTGCGTGGGCGTGGTTTGAAACAGGTCCTCGCAGGGAAAACGGGAACGTCGCGTGATGGATGGTTTGCGGGTTACACACCGGACCTTGTTTGCGCAGTGTGGGTTGGTTTTGACGACGGCTCGCAACTCGGTTTGACCGGCGCGAATTCAGCGCTCCCGATCTGGGCCGACTTCATGCAGGTTGCGCTCGCCGAGCATCCCGAGTGGGAAGGCGACTGGGAAATGCCGGCCGGTGTCGAGCAGATTGAGATCAATCCCAGCACTGGCGCGTCGACTGCACCGGGCGATACGGAGAAGCGCGTCGAGTTTTTTATCAACGGCACTGGTCCAAACGAGACTGCGACGCCTGAGGAGGAGGCAACGCCCGTTGAGCTGCCGTCGCCGTCTCCATTCGAGCAGCCGTACCCGGAAGCGCCGATACCAACGGTGACGCCATTACCTTCGCCACGCCGTGCGCCTGCATTGCCTGACACTGGTTTGGAAGGAACGATCACGTTGGACATCGATCCGCAGACCGGTTTGATAGCTGTCGAGACTTGTCCCGTGATTCGCACGAAAACCTTTGCGCTCGGGACCGAGCCGCGGAAATATTGCGGGCCTCAATATCACCAGCGCAACACGATCGAACCCGTGCGACCACGCGTCGTCGGTCCGCCACAACGTCGTTAGAGATCTAGTAGAGCGGTGTTGAGAGTTTCGATGGCGAGCGCGGCGGCGTGATGTTTTCGCGAGGGTAGGCCGCCGATCGCGTCCAGAAGATCTGCACGCGTCAACTTTCTTGCTTCACCAGTTGTCCTGCCCGTTACCAATTCAGTCAAAACTGATCCACAAACAAGCGTCGGCGGACACCCGTAGGCGAGGTATCGCGCAGCTTCGATGCGGTCGTCTTTAACAATCAACGACAGCCGCAAACGATCCCCACAAATCGGGTTCGTCTCGTCTGCGACGGCATTCGCATCAGATAACTCACCCGCATTTCGCGGATGCGCCAGATGATCTTTAAACTTTGCGGAGTAGGGCAAGAATCCGTCTGTTTATCCGTGTAATCCGTGGCTAACTACCGTCAATGGAGAAAGTGCTCTCAATCTATCCACGGCTCTGATAAGCACCTCAACCACATAATCGACCTCGTCTTCAGTATTATCCTTCCCGAAACTAAACCGTATCGAGCCACGCGCCGTTTCATCATCAACACCGAGCGCACGAATCACCGGCGACGGCTCCAGCGTTCCCGACGAACACGCCGATCCAGTCGATACTGCTACACCTTCGAGATCAAGATTGATCAGCAGTCCCTCACCTTCGATAAAGCGAAACGAAATATTCGAGAGATGGCCCAGGCGCTGCTCGCGATCTCCATTCATCACGATATCGGGAATGCGTCGAGCTACTGCTGCTTCAAACCTGTCGCGCAACGCTCGATCATGAACAGATCGTTGTTCGAGTTCCTCGCGCGCGAGTTTCGCAGCCTCGCCAAAAGCAACGATGCCGGGAACGTTCTCAGTGCCTGCGCGTCGCTCGCGCTCCTGGTGCCCGCCGACATTCTGACCGTGCAAACGAACACCGCGTCGAACATAAAGCGCACCAATGCCTTTCGGCGCATACAATTTGTGCGCGGACATCGTTAACAGATCGCAACCAAGCTCATCTACGTTCAGACGCAATCGCCCGACAGCCTGTACGGCGTCTGTGTGAAACCAGAGATACCTGTCTCCTGCAGTACGTTTTTCACGCACGAGCGCGCCAATCTCAGCGATGGGTTGAATAGTTCCGATCTCGTTGTTGGCCATCATGATCGTGATCAGGACTGTCTCCGGTCGCAGTGCTGCCGCCACGTCTTCAACCCGAACGATTCCGTTCCTGTAAACGGGCAGCCGCGTTACTTCCCAGCCGCGCTTCTCTAAGCCGGCACAAACGCCCGCGACTGATGGATGCTCGATCGAGGATGTGATCCCATGCCGGCCGTGAGTCGCGGTTGCTTCACACAGCCCGCGAATGGCGAGGTTGTTTGCTTCAGTTCCCCCTGAAGTGAACACGATTTCATTCTGCTTCGCGCCAACCAGCGCTGCGACCTCACGTCGGGCCCGATCGACCGCCGCACGCGCCTGTTGCCCGAAACCGTGAACGCTCGACGCGTTACCGAAATTCTCGACCACGGCGCG
>DATHTI010000273.1:0-3191 GCA_035463335.1 Pyrinomonadaceae bacterium
GGGCGGCGGCGTACATCGACATCGCTAATTTGTTACGCGATACCGAACGGCAAAAATCGTTGGAGCTGATTGAAGAGGCAGTGCGCGAAGCTAACCGGATTGACGGCAACAAGCCTGACCGCGCGGTGTTGCTGGTCGGCATAGCCAATCACCTCCTGACTGTCGATCGCGCGCGTGCGTGGGAGATCATCGGCGAGGTAGTAAAAGAGGCGAATCGAGTTGAGGAATTTACGGGTGAAGATATGGTGCGCTTTTCGCTCATGGCGGGCGGCAGCGTGAGGTTTCAGAGGATCGGGGGTGACAATTTCAATCTAGCGAACGTCTTCCGTGCGCTCGCGAAAGACGACTTGTATCGCGCGGTTGAAGTGGCGAAGAGCTTTAAACACGAAGCGCCACGTGCAACCGTGACGCTTGCCATTGCGAGCGCCATCCTTAAACAAAATTAGTAGGGGTGGCCCTCCGTGGCCACCCCAGCGTAGGAACTCTAACGCTGGGCGGCCACGGCGGGCCGCCCCTACAAGTGCGTTCTAGCGCAGTGAGATGTTGACGGCGCGCACGACACCGTCGCCCATATCGATCTGCAACTGGTACGTTCCCGCTGTCAGTCCGGCCGTACTCCAATTGAAGACATACTCGCCGTTCTCGAATCGGAAGAGGTTTCCGGTTGTTGCCGCCGAATTCGACTCCACGTCAACCGCATTTCCGACCACGTTATCACTGACTTTGTACACGAGCAGTCTGATTTCTGCGTCAGTTATCCCGGCACTTGCGCCCGTCAGTTGGAACTTGAGCGGGAGCGTGCGTCCAAGCTTGTAAGTACCGCCAGCTTGCACGGGAGCCAGCAGGCCGGACCATGAATAGCCCACACCGACTGTAAACGTTCGCTCGGCAAACAACGCCGGACTACCGTTGTCAGTCACTCTAACGGTGAGCGTATAGATCTCTCCGCCCTGCGCCGCAGCCGGTGTCCAACTGAAAACACCTGAAGCCGAATTGATCGTTGCCCCACTCGGCACGGTCCCTTCGAGACTGTAGCTGAGAGTTTGCGGCGGCAGATCGAGATCGGCGCCAACTGCGGTAAAGGTCAACGTGTCACCGACATTGATGTTTTGATTCGCGATCGCGTTGAGCGTCGGCGCATCGTTCGCGGCGTTTACGGTAACGTTGACCGTTCCCGTAGTGCACTGCGAATCGGCGGCGCCGTTCGTCGTTCCGTTATCGCAAACCTGGTAAGTGAAGCTTGCCGGACCGTTGTAGTTCTGATCGGGCGTGTAAGTGATAGTTCCACTCGACAGCGACACGGTGCCGTGTGTGTCCACAGTTGACGATACACTCGTCACCGTCAGGACCTGCACGTTCTCATTAGCCGGACCTGCACTGTCGTTCGTCGTCAAATCCGACGCAGTGATTTGCAGCTCCTCATCCTCATCGGTGCTGGCCGTGTCATCGGTCGCCGATGGTGAATCGTTCACCTCGGTAATCGTGATGCTGACGGTTGACGTATTCGAGTCGCGCGCTCCGTCATTCGCTTTGAACGTGAAGCTGTCGGTGCCGTTGAAATCCGGATCCGGTTGATACGAGCGATTGGCTCCCGTGCCCGTCAACTGGCCGTGCGCCGGTGGAGTAACAATCGTAAACGAGAACGACGCACTCGGAATCGGACTCACTGCCGTGAGCGTGATCGACTGAGACGTGTCCTCAGCCGTCGTTACAGCCTGGCCTTCGGTTCCCGGCGGGTTACTGCCATTCGTGCCTGCTTCGATCGCGTTCTCGATCGCGTCGGGAACGTTAGCGAAGAAGTCGTAACCCGTCAGCGCTTCGACTGCATCGACCGTGGTCAGGTAAGTCTCCCACGGATTGTTTCGGATTCCCTGGATGTTCGGCATGTTCACCGCAATGGTTCTCGTGGCGGCAGTCACGCGCGATACATCGTTGTCGCCCTTCGGAATTACGAGGACGACTTTCCACGTCGACGATGGAACGGCTACGTGACCGTTAGCGATCGAATTCGCGAAACCAGCGCTGCCCGTGCCACCGCTTCCGTGTGGACCGGCAACGATATAGACCTCGTTCGCAGGCAGGAGCGTTCGCAGGAAATTCTCCAAACCGGCCCACGGTCCCTGATTCATGTCAGGAGACTGCGCGATCATGTTGGACATCAGGAACGTTGCCTGGTTGATCGGGATCGACGTCTCTTTATCGCGATCCGCGTTTGGCGTCATGTGACCGCGATCGAAGCCGCTGTTGGAGAAGTCAGTGGCTTGCACGCGATACCACGTCGGCAGGACCGCAGGATCGGGTCTGAAGGTATCCACGCGAGCAAGAGTTCCCACCCATTCATCTGAGAGGTGCCAGCTTACCCAGTTTGGCCCACCGTTATCCCGGTTGTAGGAGAGCGTGAATTCAGGCTTCTCCATCAGGTAATTGTTTGGCTGGTTGATGTCAGCCGTGGCGCCGTTCGGATTACCGAAGGTCAGGTGAACACTCGGCGGATACGGCGGCGCAGTACCGGTCGCGACAGTAAATGTCGCCACGTAGTCTGCGATAAGCGTGTCGTCATTTGGACCAGCGTCGTCCGTGTCCTGATCGTGAATCTGGTCTTTGAAGATCGTGAAGGTGCACTGCTCGCCAGCCAGGAAGTTCACATTAGGAGTGATGACCCACACCTTGTCGGCACCGGCAACCGTGGCATCGTTGTGAAGCCCCGTAGAGACGCAGTTGATATTGAAGAATGAGCCGACTACGTTGACTGGTTCGGTGAAGTTGAGTGTGATACTCGCATCGCGGGGCGCGTTGCTGCCGTTTCTGCGCGGGTCGCTACGAAATACGGCTGGACCAATCTCGACGATCGGTGCAGTGCGCCGTGGATTTGGAGTGGCCGTTGCGAAGTCGGTTTGATTGTTGTCGTTATCGACGGCTCCCCCGTTTTGTCGGAAGATCGCCGTGGTATTGCTGGGCGCCGGTGCGTTTGCCGTTTCTGCGCAAGTAGCACCCGTGCCATAACCGACAAAATCTACAATGTTGATGTCACCCAGCGGGCATGTACCTTCGAGCGGATCAAAGTCATTCACGAGGGCGACCTTGCCGGTGGTGGCGCTCATATTGATGTCGCCGTTAATGTTTGCCGCCGGCAGCGGTGCTCCGGTAGCGCCACCAGCGAGTGCGATCAAGTAGTACTGACCAGGCTCGAT
>DATHTI010000274.1:0-18761 GCA_035463335.1 Pyrinomonadaceae bacterium
GACGCGCATTTGCACATCGGACCGGTTCACATCCAGAGCTTTGCGATAAGTCGTGATCGCTTCGTCGGGTTTGTTGAGCATCAACTGAAAGCGGCCGGCACGATTCCATGCGCGGGCGGCTTTCACGCCCTCGCCCCTGCCGCGCGACTCATCGCCGCTTGCCAGGAGATTCGTTACTGCGTTCTCTCTTTCTGAAACGGTTGCGACTCTTGCGTCTTCTTCGTCCGTTGAAGTCCTGGACTCATCTTGAGCTCGAACCGCAACCGTTGTTAAAACAAGACAGAACGTCAGCGTTATGAGCGAACGCACTTTCATGATCGGATTGAGGTAACTTCAGTGGTCATCTCATATCGTTTGGTAGCCTCGGGATTAGGATCTTCAGCGACTCTCGGGCTGATTGCGAACCGCATCGGATAGTTCTTGACGCTACAGCCACAGCCAACATTCAATGACGGGCTGTCTTTTGTGAGAGATGGACTGTCCTTTGCCAGCGATGGACTGTCTTTAACTGGAGCCAGCGAGTCAATAATGCCCGCAGCCATGACACCGATTGCGGTCGTGCCCGCGCCATTTCCCGACGCCGCCGCTGCCGCGACCGCCGCTTTGACCATCTTCGTTACGGGCTTTCCGTCCTCGTCCTCCCGGCTCCTGCGTTGCGTAACGGTAAAGTAATCATCCAGAAAACTGAGCCACGAATCTTTTCCGAGTGCTTTCGTGAACTCGTAGTTCTCATACCGGCTAATCATATTGTCGTTCGGAGACAAGGGATCTTCCTGAACCGGTCGTGACCACGGAAAGTAAATCGACAAGCCGTGGGAGTACTGAGACAGCGGTCCAAAGTGATCGGATTGAACGACGACCGAGTTGGGCGTCCCCTCCTCCAGTGCCTCAATCACGTCCTTACAAGCCGTTCTCAGCGCGTTTTTGAATGGTTGTTCAGTACACCGGCGTTTTAGGCAGAGACAGAAATCATAGAGGTCCGTGTATGTTTCCTGAAAATAACTCTGCGCCTCGAGGTGAGCCAGCTTGATCAGCTCGACACCGCGCCATTCTTCGTCCCCCTCCCAACCATCAGGAGGCTTCAGCGCCTGCTTCAGCGCTGCTACAAGGTTTTCCATCGGACCCTTCAGCTTTTCCACGCGACGCCTGTCCAAACTGGCCAGGCAGAGGTCTGCCGATAATCCTGAAAACATGAAGTCAGTGCTGTTGTGCAACGACAACTTGTGGATGGATCTGATCAGTCTCCCAAGGTTTAGGTCAGTTTGACCCTTGGCCTTCGCTTCATCCGTTTTTGTTTCCTCGACCGCGTTCAGAAACCTTTTCAGAAGTTGACGGTAAGGCCAACTGGCAACGAACGAAGCACCTTCAGTTGCCATCATGTATTTCGCTGTGTCTTTGAGCTCGAAAAGCACTTCGATCCCGCTCATTGAACAGCTATGCAGGCCGATCAGCTCAATGACCGAGTCCTTTGGGATGGTTCGCTTGAAGTGCCGCAGTGTGTTGCCAAACTCTTCTAACGAGATTCCACCCATCGGGTTCGAGTCCGGTAAGAATGCATCGTTTCCAACGATGACGCCGTGTCCCACCAGGAACACCATGTAGTGCTTAGCCTGGTATCTCGTGGCGCCAATATCGAGAAACGTCCTCAGGGCCTGATTGGCAGTGTTGGCTTTGGTGGCGCCATTAATCGCGTCTTCCAGCAGGTTGCGGACGAATGGATCTTTGCCATCGCCGATCTTCGTGCCTCTAAGACCTTTCTTCAGAAGATCGTTTTTCCGCTTGCTGTTGATATCGAAAGTGGTGACGGCGACACCTCGCTCATTGGGATCGTAGTGGACCAGGACAGAGGTATTTTCCTGGAAGCCGGCATCTTTGATCGATTTGAGTTGTGCAGTCATGCTGGGTGACAAGTGGGGGTCTCCGGCAAAGAAGACCATGATTGTCCATTCGTTTTCGGGCCTTGCATAGGTGTGGGCCTCGGCGTGTGCAGAAGACATGTGGGATCCTCCTTTGGATCTGGGTGGATGAAGTTTGAAGTGCGTTTCATGAGCCGTGCTCGACTCGACTCACGAACGCATGGAGACCGTTTCTGGGCTAACAAACCGGGGCGAATTCAGCCCGTTGCGAATCTGGTTTCCTCGCCTAGTAATGGAAGGAACGCGCGAAATATTTCTTGAACCGTATGAGAGGGTTTCTGTCGCGCATAGTCTATCAATGATTCTGAGATTCAGGTACACTCATGTCAGCCCCTCCTCATTAAGCCAATAGAAAAGGGCGGTGATTGTATGACTGAGAAAGACCCGCGGGGCGATATCGCGTCGCAGCGACCCCGGAGCCCGCGAGTTCCTGTGGAGTTTGATCTAAATGTGGAGGGAACGGACGCGTCAGGCCAGACTTTTCAGGCGAAGGCGAAGGCCGTTAAAATCAGCCGCGGCGGCGCAACGCTCCTCATCGACGTTGATGTCGCGCTCGGCTCGCAGGTAAAGTTGGTGCCGCCGTTTGGCGGTAAGCTGGATGCCGAAGTGAATGGCTCCTGGGTCGATGACATCGACGGCAACAGGCGCATCGGAGTCAAACTTCTCGACTCCAATGGATGGTTCGCTGAATAGCAGATAGCCACAGAAGGCACAAAAAGCACAAAAGTGAAAATGAACTTATGCATCTCGAATTAAATACATTTGTGCTTTTTGTGCCTTTTGTGGCTAATATGAATTAATGAAAGCCAAACGCTGGATCGTGCGCGAGCATGATGCCGAAAGGGCCGGTTTACTGGCACGCGTTCTGGGTGTCTCACCAATCCTGGCTGCTCTTCTTATCAATCGTGGCTACGCCGACGAGCGCGCCGCGCGCGTCTTTCTATCGCCAACTTACGATCAATTACACGAGCCTTATTCCATGCTCGGCATGAAAGAGGCCGTTGCTCGCCTGCAACGTGCGATCGAAACGCGTGAGCCGATCCTGATCTACGGCGATTACGACGTCGATGGCACGACCGGAACTGCCGTGCTTCTGCGCGCGCTCAAGCTCCTCGGCGCAAACACCGGCTTTCACATTCCACATCGTTTCACCGAAGGTTACGGCATTCAACAGGCCGCACTCGAGAAAGCCGTCGCTGATGGTTATAAACTCGTGGTCAGTATCGACTGCGGCATCCGCGCGCATGAACCGCTTTACTGGGCACGCGCCAACGGCCTCGACGTGATCATCACCGATCACCACTTGCCCGACGAAAAGTCAGGCGCGCCGCCCGCCTTCGCCGTGCTCAATCCGAACCAGGCCGGCTGCCCGTATCCTGACAAGAACCTCGCCGGAGTCGGCGTCGCTTTCAAACTCGTGCATGCGTTGTTTAGAGAACACGGTCGCGAGGCGCAAGTGCCCGCGTTTATGAAGGTTGTCGCCATTGGAACTGTCGCTGACGTTGCCAAACTGACGGGCGAAAACCGCACGATCGTGGCTATCGGATTGAAGGATCTGGCGCGGGTCGCGAATCCCGGTTTGCGCGCGTTGATCGACGTAGCCGGTTGCGGAGACGGCAAGGGCATGACAGCATACGATCTCGGGTTCCGGCTTGGGCCAAGGATTAACGCCGCCGGCCGCATGGACGCCGCGCGGGCGGTGGTCGAGCTCTTTGATACTCGCGATTCCGACGAGGCGCGCCGTCTTGCAAATCATCTCGACGCGCGTAACGAGGAACGTAAGACTGTGCAACAGCAGATCATCGATCTCGCTGTCGCGGAGTTGAAAGATCCAACGGATTGTTATGTTGCCGTGATCGCGGGCGAGGGATGGCATCGCGGCGTGATCGGTATCGCGGCATCGAAGATCGCAGAGCGACTGAATCGACCGTGCGTCGTGTTGTCGGTGGATGGGGATATGGCCCACGGCTCAGGGCGAAGTATCGAGGCATATCATCTTCTGAACGGACTGACTGCGTGTGCGGATCTGTTTGAGAAGTTTGGTGGCCATTCGCACGCGGCCGGGATAGCAATTCGACGCGAACGGATCGAGGAGCTGCGGCGGCGGTTGAATGAACATGCGGCGTCGTGTTTGACGGCGGACGATCTCGAGCCGCAGGTGCATGTGGATCTTGAATTAGCGCCGGAGACGGTGACGTTTGGTTTAGCGCGTGAGCTGGATGCGTTAGAGCCTTTCGGGGCTGGCAATCCGCGTCCGGTTTTTATGACGAGACATTTGCGTTGTTTGTCCGAGCCGGCAGTGATTAAAAACCGGCATTTGAAGTTGAGACTCGCAGGACCGGAGAATCGACCGCTGGAAGCAATTTGGTGGAATTGTATCGAAGGGGAAACGCCCCAGTTGAACGGCAGCATCGAAGTCGCCTACACGATTGAGACGAGTCCGTGGAATGGCGATTTCAAGATGCAGTTGAACGTCGTGGATTTGAGGATAACTTAACCGCGGATTTACGCGGATGAACGCGGATATGCAGGAAGTAAATCGCAAACGGGCGATCGGGTTGGGGTTGCGCGCGCGGGTGCCGATGATTACGCGCCTCCTCGCGTTTACGCTACTCGTGTCTGGTATCACGGTCGTCCTGATCTCGTATTACAAGCTCCGGAATGTCGAGAAGTTCAAGGCGAAGTCGGAAAAGCCCGAGCTCTCAAAAGAGGTCAAGAGCGTTGTCGAAGGCTACGAACAGCGCGTCACTAAAGACGATCGCTTGTACCTGCACGTGAAAGCCTCTCGCGATATCACCTTCGTAGACGATCATCACGAGCTGGAAAACGTCAGCATCGCAGTTTATCCACCCGAAGGTGGAACTCCCGATCAGATCTCTGCTGCGCGCGGGATTTACGTGCCTGAGACCAACCTCATCTCCTTCAACGGCAACGTCAAGATCGAAACGAAGGACAAACTGAAAGTCGGCACCGAATCACTTTCGTTCGACCGGGCCACCGGTGTCGCTCAGACCGATATGCCCGTCTTCTTCGAGCGCGAGAACGTGTCGGGAACGTCAACAGGCGCAGTCGTCGAAAATAACAGCAAACGACTCGAGCTAAAGAAAGATGTGCAGTTGACGATCGCGCCCAACGAGTCGATGAAATCGACGTCGCGCGCGCGCCCCGTTTTGATCAAGGCCGCGCACGGCACGTTTGAACAGCACTCGAATCAGTTAGCGTTTTCAGGCGGTGCGACCGTCGAACAGGAGAGCGACGTTCTCAGCGGCGACAACATCACCGCGTTCATCAACCAGCAAAGGCGTCTCGAGCGGGCTGAGATCCGGGGCAATTCGTATTTGCGTGTCATCGATCCTGGCCGTGCGGCTGAAGTCCACTCGCTCAACATGGACTTCTTTATGGACAAGGATCAACGCCTCGAACGTGCAGTCGCCAACAACAATGTTTCCGCACGCACGCTCGAAGGCGATTCCGATGTTCAGATCAGCGGCAGCAACTCACTCGAAGTGATGTTTCAGGCAATTAACGACAGCAGCCTGTTGAAACAGATGAACGCAGGCGGGCGCTCGGTGATTACGATGAGCGCGCCGAAGTCGAAGGCGAACGATCCACGTGCTGCGAACAAGCGTTTGACGGCGAACGCCGTGAAACTCACGTGGCGAACGACGGGACGCGATCTGGAGAAAGCCGAAGCGAGTGGCGATGCGGAGTTGTTTGTCGAGCCCGTCGTCAGTAGCACGCGCGCTGAGCGCAAGAAACTCAACGCTCCGCAGTTTGACTGTGATTTCTTCGAAGCGGGTAACCTCGCGCGCACGTGTAAAGCGACCGGCGGATCGAAAGCCACACTCGATCCGATGCAGCCATCGCAGGATCGCGGCACGCGCACGCTCACGTCGCAAAGCATGACCACAGTCTTTTTGAAAGACACGCAGGACGTCGAGCGAGTCGACGCGCAGGGCGACGGCAAGTTCAATGAAAACGATCGCAACGGTGTCGCGGCGAATATATCGTACGTGGCTGCTGATGAAACTGTGAGACTGCGCGGCGGCGATCCGACAGTGTGGGACTCACGCGGGCGCACGAAGGCAATCGAGCTCGACGCCGATCTCGCAAATGACGTTTCATACGCGCGCGGCAAGACCACCACCACGTACTACAGCCAGGAACAGACCAACGGCGCCACGCCTTTCTCGAAGACGAAGAGCCCGGTTTACATCGCGAGCGAGCGTGGCGAGTTTCGTCATCAAAGCGGACAGGCTATTTATTCCGGTAGTGCGCGTGCGTGGCAGGACGACAACTACGTGCGCGGCGACAAGCTCATTATTTACATCAACGACAAGCGCATGGAAGCAAGTGGTCATGTTCAGACCACGATCTACAACGCGAAACGTCGAGTAGAAAACAACAACTCAGTCGTGCCGGTGTTTGCGGCTGCTGATTCGATGTTCTATTCAGATCCGGATCGCACGATTCATTACGAAGGCAATGTCGATATCAAGCAGGGCACGGATCGACTCACGAGCGGTGTCGCGGATGTTTATCTCCAAAAAGAAAGCAACGAGATGGAGAAAACGATTGCGCAACGCAACGTCGTATTGACGCAGCCGAACAGGAAGGGAATGGGCGACTGGGTTGAATATACGAGTGCGAATGAAGTCGCGATCCTGAAGGGCAATCCCGCGCGTGTTGAAGATTTCGAGCAGGGCAACACAGAGGGCGGTCGTTTGACGCTCTCGGTACGGGACGGTAAAGTCACCGCCGACGATGCACGTGGACCACTTTCGCCAGGCCGCGTGCGCTCCACCCACAAAATTCGCAAACCTTGAAATATTTAGCCACAGATGAACGCGGATGAACGCGGATCATAACGCGCTGCGCAGCGCCCATCTCGTGAAACATTATGGACGCCGTCGTGTGGTCGATGACGTTAGTTTGCAGGTGGACAAAGGCGAGGTTGTTGGTCTGCTTGGGGCAAATGGTGCGGGCAAGACCACGACGTTCTACATGATCGTCGGTCTCGAGCGCCCGGATTCAGGCAGCGTTCTGCTCGGCGATCAGGACCTCACAAAACTTCCCATGTACCTGCGCGCACGACTCGGTATCGGTTACCTGCCGCAGGAGCCATCAGTCTTTCGCAAAATGACCACCGCGCAGAACATCCTCGCCGTGCTTGAAACTACCGGCTTGCGTAGACGCGAACAACTCAAACGACTCGAAGAGCTGCTCGAAGAATTCGGTATCGCGCATGTGCGAAACACGCGTGGCGACGCGCTGTCAGGCGGCGAGCGCAGGCGCACTGAAATAGCAAGAGCTCTGGCTACTGAGCCGCAGTACATTCTGCTCGACGAGCCGTTCGCGGGGATCGATCCAAAAGCAGTGGATGATATTCAAAATGTAATACTCTACCTGCGAAATCGTGGTATTGGGATACTCGTTACCGATCACAACGTACGCGAAACACTTGGCGTAACAGACCGCGCGTATATAATGGCGGAGGGCAAAATCTTTCGCTCGGGACACCCACGCGAACTCACTGAAGACGCCGAAGTTCGAAGACTTTACCTGGGCGAAAAGTTTCGCATGTGATTGTTAACAGTTTTGTGTATTCCTGGACCTGTTTGTGGCAGAGAATCTGCCACAGCGAACGCTGATCGGGTATAATCCTCCCGTGCGGCCACAAGCCGCGACAATCCGAAAAGACGAAGAATTGTAAAGGCATCTGATCCTAAGGAATGTCTCTTAAGTTAACTACCAGCCTCTCCCAACGACTCGTACTGACGCCACAGTTGCGCCAGCGCATTGAGATGCTGCAAATGACGTCGCTCGAGCTGACCGATCTCATTCAGCAGCAGTTGTTGGAGAATCCTGTACTCGAAGAAGTGCCGACGCAGGAGGAGGTGCAAGAGATCGCTGAGAAGGTCCTGGATCATCTCGCCAGCGCCGACTCGAACTCATTCGAAGAAAGTGTTCCTGAACCCGGCAGCCCGGCGACGAATGGCTCCGGCGACGCCGATGTTTTATCGAGCCTGCCGGCAACTGACGGTGACGGCGATGGCGGCGAGGTTATCGCGACCGCGGAAGAGGGAATTTCGGATGAAGGCACCGCGGACGATGCACAGCGCGATGCTTTTGAGGAGATCGATTTCGGACGCGAGTTTCAGGACTATCTCGATCCCGGTTATAAAACACAGGAAATCGAATACAAAGAAGACGCTCCCACCTTCGAACAATTTCTAACCCGTCCACCCTCGCTAGCGGAACATCTCGAATGGCAGCTCAACATGAGCTCCATCAGCAGCGACGTTCGCGATGTAGCGTTCTGCGTCATCGGCAATCTCAATGCTGACGGCCGTCTCAACGCCACGAACGAAGAGATCGCGGCGATGGAGAAGGTCTCGGAAGAGCTGGTTGAGCGCGCGCGCCAGGAAGTGATGCGGCTTGATCCGGTCGGTTGCGGCGCCCGCGAGGTGAAGGAATGTCTGCTGGTCCAACTCGAAGTGCTGGGTGAGAGCGACCGGCTCGCAGCGAAGTTGATCAGCGAGCACTTTTCAGATCTGCAACAACACAAACTGCCGCACTTATCGAAACAAATTGGCGTCGATGTCGAGACACTGCTCGAAGAGCTACAGTTTATTCGCACGCTCGATCCGTATCCGGGCCGCCGTTATTCATCAGACGAGCCGATCCTGATCAGTCCGGAAATCTACATCGAGAAGCTCGACGAAAACGACGACGACTACGTGATCTACTTCGCCGACGACGGCAGCCCGCGTTTGCGCGTGAGCCAGCAGTATCAACAGATGCTGAGCCAGGGCGTCAGCAACGAAACGAAGAGTTTTATTCGCGAAAAGATGCGCTCGGCCGTCGATTTACTGCGAAACATCGAGCACCGCCGGCAGACGATTTACAAAGTGGTCGAGTCGATCGTGCAGCGCCAGAAAGATTTCCTGGACCACGGCGTCCAGCACATCAAGCCGATGATGTTGAAAGACATCGCTGAAGACATCGGTATGCATCTTTCAACTGTATCGCGAGTGGTGAATCGAAAATACGCGCACACGCCCCAGGGCGTGATCGAGCTGCGACGGTTTTTCACCGAAGGCATGCTCAATGAAGAAGGCGAGGAGATCTCCACGCGTATTATCAAGTTGAAGATTAAGAAACTAATAGAAGAAGAAGATTCTCATAATCCCATAACTGATGATCAGGTTGTTAAAATCCTGGCTAAGGATGGAATCAAGTTATCGCGTAGAACTGTCGCGAAGTATCGCGATCAAATGCAAATCCCCGGGTCGCGCGAGCGGCGCGCAGTCGTGTGAAGCCCCTCTAAAGCACGGACGCGAATCAAGTTTAGTAATACTTTTGTTGCGTTAGGCCCGAGATCTCGGCGGGCCCGCGCATTAGTCTTTTTCACCGGTTCGAGGAGGGAGACGACTGATGAAATTTGAATACACAGGCAGACATGTTGAAGTGTCGCCGGCAATCCGGCGTCATGTGGAAGATCATTTCAAGAAACTCGATCATATCTTCAACGGCGACACGACCCTCACCACGCACGTAATCATCGATGTCGAAAAAAATCGTCAGATTGGCGAAATCATCGTTAGCTGGCGTGAGCATACGTTGACGGCGAAAGACACGAACGCCGATATGTACATGGCACTGACGCGCGCGATGGCGAAGATTGAGAAGCAGGCAGTCAAGCTCAAAAAGAAGATCATCGACAGGAGTCAGAGTGCGCGGCCAGTGAGTCGCGTGGCGCCGCAACCCGATGGAAATCTGGAAGCGACACCGGTCCCGCCGCGCATCATTCCGGCGCGTCGCTACGCAGTCAAACCGATGACGGCTGAAGAAGCCGCGCTGCGACTGTCAGACGAAACGGACCAGTTTTTAGTATTTCGCGACGCGGACACGTCGCGCCTCGGAGTTATCTACAAACGCAACGACGGCAACTACGGCCTCATCGAGCCATAACCACGAAGAGGCAGAAATATTTAAGCCACAAAAGGCACAAGAAGCACATAAATCATTTTGTGCTTTTTGTGCCTTTTGTGGCTAGATACTTATTGTGAACATCCCCGATATCGTAATCATCACCGGCCTCAGCGGCTCCGGAATGTCTTCTGCCACGAATGCGTTTCAGGATCTCGGATACTTCTGCGTCGATAATCTTCCGATCACGATGCTGCCGACGTTTGGGCGTCTTGTGAACGACGATGACGAGAAGGGAATCAGGCGCGCCGCGCTCGTGATCGATATTCGTGAAGGCGAGTTTCTCGCTGATTTTGAAAAACAGCTTGACGCGTTGCGAGCTTCAGGCTTGAAAGTCAGTGTGCTCTTCTTCGAAGCTTCCGACGACGTGCTCCAGTATCGCTTCAGCGAAACACGCCGTCCGCATCCGGCTGAAACAGGCCAGGGACTACTCGCTGCGATCGGAGACGAACGCGAGGCGATGTCGCGCATTCGTGCGCTTGCCGATCAGATCATCGATACTTCCGATCATACAGTGCACACGTTGCGCAGCTTTTTGCTCGAGCGGTTTAGCCCCGATCGAAAAGGCGCGCCGATGCGCGTGCAGGTGATGAGCTTCGGTCACAAGTATGGCAACCCGGGCGACTTGGAGTTATTGTTTGACGTGCGTCACCTGCCAAACCCGCATTTCGTTCCCGAGCTGAAGCGTTTGTCAGGTCACGACAGTCGCGTGGTCAAGTTTCTTCGCTCGCACGACGAGGTGAAGGAAACGTTGCAGCGGTTTACGGATTTGCTTTCCTACCTGTTGCCGCTCTACAAACGGGAAGGCAAGTCGTACGTGACTGTGGGTATCGGTTGTACCGGCGGGCGTCACCGGTCCGTGATGATTGCCAACGCGCTTGCGCGTTCACTGCGGCGCGCCGGCTTTGACGCGCATGCATCGCATCGCGACGTGCGAAAGACAAAAAGAAAATGACAGACACAAAAAGAGTGGCGGGCGTAATCGTGACTCACGGCCAGCTCGCCGGCGAGTTGCTGGCCGCGGCCGAGATGATCGTTGGCCCAATCTCCCACATCGCCGCTGTTTCCATCGGTTGGCACGACGACGTTGACGCTGCGCGAGATGAAGTGCAGCGAGCGATCACGCGCGTCACAAAGGGTGCGGGAGTGTTGTTGCTCACGGACATGTTTGGCGGCACGCCGACGAATATCGCGTCGATGTTTCTCGAAGAAGGCGCGGTCGAAGTGTTGACTGGAGTTAACCTGCCGATGGTGATCAAGCTTGCGACTGCGACGGCGGAAGAGTCGCTCGCCGAGATCGCGCCGAAGATCCGCGACCAGGGACGACAGGGCATTTATCTCGCCGGCGCCTTGCTCGAACCATTGCCGAAAGGCGGAGCTGACTGAACGTGGCTGAACGAAAGGTCCAGGTCACCAGTCGTCTCGGTCTTCATGCACGTGCCGCCGCAAACCTCGTACGCGTCGCGAGCCAGTTTCAAAGCAGTCTCACTCTTCAGCGTCTCGATGGCAACGCCGAAGCGGATGCAAAGTCGATACTCAGTATTCTGACCCTCGCTGCGAGTCGTGGTACGGACTTGAGAGTTGTTGCTAATGGCGTCGATGAGCAGGAAGCGCTCGATGCGATTGTTGGTCTCTTCTCGCGTGACTTTGACGAAACCGAGAAGGTTGACGGTGCGCGGTTTTCTCGCGCAACCAACGAGCTGCGCTGTAAAGGTCTCGGCGTTTCGGATGGTATCGTGATCGGGCGTGTGCTGCGACTCCAGGAAGGCACTCACGAGGTTTACCGCGCGCACATCGCGGAGGCAGATCTCGAGCGCGAGCGCCGGCGGTTCCGGGCAGCGGTGAGGCTTTCGCGGCGTCAGCTCGAAGCGATCAAGGATCGCGCTGAAAAGGAGCTCGGCCGCGGTCATGCTTACATCTTCGACGCGCACCTGCTGTTTCTCCAGGACGCGAAACTCACGCGCGACGTTGAAGACTACATCGTCAAGGAGCACTCGAACGCTGAATGGGCCGCGAAGGTTGTCGGCGATCGCCTGCTCTCGATTTACACTCAAATCAACGACGATTACTTGCGCGAGCGTGGCTCTGATATTGAAGACGTGATCCAGCGTCTGCTCGCAAACCTCACGGGCGAGGGCCCGAAATATCCCAACCTGTCAGAAGATGCTGTTATTGTTTCTACGGATCTGCTGCCCTCGACGATAGCTGAGCTCAATCTCAACCATGTGAAAGCGATCGCGACAGACGCCGGCGGCTGGGCTTCGCACATGGCGATCATCGCGCGTGGCCTGGGTCTGACGGCGGTCGTGGGGTTGCGTGATTTCTACCACCGCACGCGCACGGGAGATCAGGTCATTATCGATGCGCATCAGGGCGAAGTGATTTTGCATCCCACGCCGGAGACGCTCGAACATTACCGGTTTACGGTTCACGAGGCTGGTCCGACCGTGGGCGCGCAGACGAAGCTGGAGTGTGGACCAGTGACGACGCGCGATAGTGTGCAAATCTCTTTGCGCGCGAATGTTGAGTTGCCTACCGAGTTTCAGGCCGTGAGTGATTTCGGTGCATGCGGTGTGGGATTGTTCCGCTCCGAGTTTTTGTTATCGCGGCCAGGACTGATGAGCTCGGAAAATGAACAGTACGAGGTATACAAAGCGCTCGTCGAGTCTGCGGGTGAATACGGCGCGATCGTGCGGTTGTTTGACGTGGGTGGAGAGTTTGGGCCGGATCTGAAAGAGCGTGAGCGCAATCCCGCGCTCGGCCTGCGCGCGGTGCGTTTCAACCTGACTCACAAGCCGATCATGCGTACGCAGGTACGTGCTATCCTGCGCGCGGCTGTCGCCGGACCACTCAGCCTGGTGATTCCAATGGTTGCGGATGTGGCCGATGTACGACTTGCGAAGCGTGTGATCGAAGAGGAGATCGAGCGGCTCACGAACGAGAACGTTCCATTCGCAAAGGTGCAGATCGGTGCGATGATCGAAGTGCCGTCGGCTGTGCTGACTGCGGAAAAAATCGCGAGTGAGGTCGATTTCTTTGAGCTTGGGACAAACGATCTGGTCCAATATACACTCGCAGTCGATCGTGGTAATGACAAGGTTTCAGACTGGTTCCGAACGCTGCATCCGGCCGTGCTCTACGGGATCAGCCGCACAATTAAGGCCGCCAAAGACGCGCGGATTCCGGTGATTGTGTGTGGTGAGATGGCGTCAACACCGGCTTATGCTGTGCTGCTGGTGGGACTTGGCGCGGTCGACCTGAGCATGATACCCGCGATGATCCCACGCGTCAGAAATGTTCTTACTCAGATCAATGCGGCCGAAATTAAGGAACTCGCTGCACGATGTCTCGCCGCTGCGACAGCCGACGAAGTCGAAGATCTCGTAAAGAATCTGTCCTTCTCCGCGTAAATCCGTGCCCAAAAAACTCGTCAACGTCCTGATCGCCAAATCAATCCTCGAGACGATTTTTGTCGGCGCGCTTGCGGTTATCGTCTACACGAAATTGTTTCCACCAACATTCCATGGTTGGGGTGAAGCTGTTGTCGAAGCGCGGAGTATCTCGGGCTGGGTGGTGGATGATGCTGATCCGTGGCGGCGCGTTGAGGTGCAGTTGTTTGTCGATGGCAAGCTCGTGGGAACGCAGGTGGCCCAACAGTCTCGGCCTGATGTGGCGGCTGCCGGGTGGTCCAAAGACGAGTGGCATGGTTACAACTTCGTCGTGAATGGTCTACCTGCCGGACCTCACGAAGCGAGAGTGTATGCGTTGCATCAATGGGGCGATCGATTCACGTTGCGGATGTTAGGTGATCCAATCCGGTTTGAAGTTGACCCACAAGACAATTGGAAACGCAGATGAACGCTGATTTACGCGGATCGACGCTCGCTCTGTGGGAGATCGTGTCGGTAGTTGTATCGTGTTTGATCGCCGAGTGGGTGGTCCTGGCGTTTGTTGGCACGAACAAAATTGTCATCGCAATTCCGATTGCGCTGGCGCTTGCGCTCATGATCTTCTCTCATCGCGTCTACGAAGAAACTCCACACGAGCTCGGCTTTCGCTTTGATAATTTCCCCGCTGCTGCGAAGCTCCTGCTTGGGCCGACGGCCGTGGCCATCGCGTTGATCATCTTTGTCTCTGGCTTCAATAATTCACCTCTGCGTTGGCGATTCTTGCTGGTCCCATTCTGGGCGTTGTTTCAACAGTACGTGCTTCAGGGCTTCCTGAATCGTCGCGCGCAAATCGTCGTTGGCAAAGGTTGGAAAAGTGTGTTGCTCGTTGCGTTCCTGTTTGCCTTTGTTCATCTGCCCAACCCTCTGCTTTGTGTACTTACGTTTCTCGGCGGCGTGATCTGGGCGGCCGTTTATCAACGTCAACCAAATCTGTTTGCAGTCGCTTTCTCGCATGCTCTCACGTCGATAACCGTCGCGCTCTGTGTGCCTCCTCAGTGGACAAACAGTCTCCGCGTCGGGTTCAAATACTTTGGCTAGTTCGTGCTATACCCGTTTGAACATTGGTTTGCTATAATCACCCCGCCTTGCAACAGAACAGGTCGGGCGGTCGCTGCCGGCGAAAGCCGGGAGAGGAAAGTCCGAACACTACAGGGCAGCGAGCCCGCTAACGGCGGGGCGTCAGGCGGCTTCGGCCGTTGGGCGACGACAAGTGCAACAGAAAGCAGACCAGCCCTAACGGGTGATGGGTGAAATGGTGCGGTAAGAGCGCACCGGCGCGTGTGGTGACATACGCGGCCAGGCAAACTCCTCGCAGTGCAAGACCAAATAGGGAGGCGTCAATAGGGCTGCCCGCCCGAAGCGAATTTCGGTTCGCTACGACCTCCGGGTAGGTCGCTGGAGCCAGCCGGCAACGGCTGGACTAGATGAATGATCGCCACTCCGGTTTAGATCGGAGTACAGAATTCGGCTTACAGACCTGTTCCGTATTTGCAGGGTTTGATTCTCACAAGATTAGAGGGGCGGATAGATGGCAAATCGCAAAGGCGTTTTCATAGGTGCATACGTTCCTAACCATTTGAAGGAATCTCTTCGACGCCGTGCGGCTGCTGAGCACCGAACGCTCTCGCAGGAGATCACGCGCATCCTGGAAGAGGCTGTGCATGGTCGCGGCCTGCCGCCCGGAAGTCTCGACCGGCGCACGAAGGAATCACAGCCTCGACGGCGCTCGAGTGATCCAATGCCGCGCCGCCGCGCGCAGGATGCACCGTACGGCACGGGCGCTGGTGAGTAAACTTAGGCCACGAAAAAGCACATAAAGCACATCCGCAAAAGGCACAAAATATAAAATCTGTTTTTGTGCCTTTTGTGGGTGCTTAATTTTGTGGTTTTTTGCGGCTAACATTGCTTCATGAAATACCTAATCATCGCGGCGCTCGTCAGCATCATCTTCGTACTCGTCTATTCCCGTATCCGCCCTTACCTGAAATTAATTCAGCAGGTTACAGATTCGTTGAACGCTCCACCGGAGCAGAAGACGCCGTCGCGTAACAAACTCGTTCGCTGTGATCGATGCGGGACGTGGATTCCGGCCGACCGCGCGATGACCCTCAACTCCGGACTCGCGACTTATTGTTCCGCCGAGTGCATGGCGAATAGAACAAAAGAACGCAAGATTGCCGGTTAGGCTTCTTTGGCGACTTGCTGTGACTCACGAATGGCGCGGTCGGTATTCGTGAACCACAGCACAATCAATCCCACCACGAAGAAGAAGATCAACGACAACAGCGCTAAACGATAAGAGCCGGTGCGCGACACGACGAGGCTGAACAACAACGGCCCCATCCATGACGTGCCTCTCTCCGACACTTCGTACAACCCGAAGAACGAAGCCTCCTTGCCCGCCGGAATCATCTTCGAGAACAGCGAGCGCGACAACGCTTGCGACCCGCCGAGCACGATCGCGATAACACCCGCCATCAGCCACGCTTCAGGAACCGAATCGAGAAACCGGTTCGCGTAGATCACAATGCCCGACCAGATCACGAGCGACACAATAATCGCGTTCTTCGTCTTGATCAGGTAAGCGAGTCGCTCGAAAAGTAGCGCGCCCGCCACCGCGACGAATTGGACCATCAAAAAGATCTGAAGCAGGAACACCGGATTGCCTTCACCCGGAAACAGCTCCTGTTCGAGAAACGTGCTCGACGCGAAGATTACCGTCTGAATGCCGTCGTTGTAGATCAAATATCCGAGCAGGTAACGCGCCGTGAGTGGCAGGCGCCGCAGCTCTTTGAAGGTTGCACCAAGCTCGGAGAAGCCCGCGGAAATATAGTTCTTGCCGGGCGGTAACTGCTTCTTTGCGGGACGCGATTTCAAGAGTGTAAAGGTGATAAGAGCAAACCCGCCCCACCAAACGCCCGCTGACAGCAGTGACAAACGAACCGCAAGACCCGTCGAGATACCCAACCGCTCCGCCTGCAATACTAGGATCAAATTAAAAACCAGCAGGATCGCGCCGCCGAGATAGCCGTACGCGAAGCCGCGACTCGAAACCTTGTCGGCTTGATCGTCCGTCGTGATCTCCGGGAGGAAAGCGTTGTAAAAAACGATCGAGGCGCCAAAACAGATGTTTGCGACGATGAAAAGAACGCCACCCGCCAGATAGAGATTGCCCTGGACAAAAAACAGCAGGCAGCTCGCCACGGCGCCGAGAAAGCAAAACAGCGCCATCAGTCGTTTCTTCAGATTCGAGTAGTCTCCGAGTGCGCCGAGAATCGGCAGCACAAACACCTGCGCCCCCACCGAGATCGAGACACACAACGTTGCCAGCGACTTCGCTGTAACCTGGCCCAACACGCCAAGGTCCAGCACTACGCCGTTCTCACCGACGGCAGTCTGGGCCAACCGCGTGAGATATGGAGCAAAGAGCGCGCCGGCGATTGTCGTGGAAAACGCGGAGTTGGCCCAGTCGTACATCTTCCAGCCGAAGAGCTCGCGCGGGTTGTTTTTATCAGTCATTAATCTGAGTAATCTGTGGATGCCTCAGGAAGAAGCCCACGCTCGCGATACAGATTGAGCTTGTTATGGAGTGTCTTGAGGCTGATGCCTAACAATTCAGCCGCGCGGGTTTTGTTGTTCTTCGTCTTCTGAAGCGTGCGCATGATCATCTGGCGCTCGACTTCTTCGAGGGGCGTGCCGACCGGCAACGAGAGCGTATCTTCATTGCGCATACGTTCGCGTTGATCTATTGGATATGGCGCGAAGTAATGGCGCTCGATTTGCTCGCCGGAACAGATGATCACCGCGCGCTCGATGACGTTGCGAAGCTCTCGTACATTGCCGGGCCAGGAGTGAAACTGTAGCGCCTCCAAAGCTGCGGGACTCAGATAACGTGCAGGCCGGCCGTGCTTTTCGGCGAGCTGCGTCACGAGATGTTGCGCGAGTACGGGCAGATCCTCTTTTCGCTCGCGCAGCGACGGCAAGTGAATACTGAAGACGTTGAGACGATAGAGCAGATCGTCTCGCAGTTTGCCTTCTGATACTGCCTGTTGCGGCCGGCGATTCGTGGCGGCGAGCAGGCGCACATCCACTTCGATCTCTTTGCGACTGCCGAGACGTCGCACCGCTCGCTCTTCGATCACGCGCAGGAGCTTTGCTTGTAACAGCGCCGGCATCTCTCCGATCTCGTCGAGAAGGAGCGTGCCGGAGTCGGCGAGCTCGAAGCAGCCCTGTCGTCGCGAGGCCGCGCCGGTGAATGCGCCTTTCTCGTGTCCAAACAGTTCTGATTCCATGAGTGTTTCGGGAATGGCGGAACAGTTGATCGCGACGAATGGCTTTTCGCGACGCGGGCTCATGTTGTGAATGGTGCGAGCGACGAGCTCTTTGCCGGTGCCGGATTCGCCCGTGATTAAAACGGAAGCTGAGGAGGGTGCGACTTGTTCGATGAGAGTGTAGATCTTGCGAATTGAATCCGAGCTTCCGACGAGTTCACCGTAAGCGATGCGATCCGTTGACATCCGCGCCAGTGTAGCACAGGTATAATCTGCGTTTATCCGCGTTCATAATAAGCCGCAATTGCCTGGGCCAGACCTTCGGTCGTCGTTTGCTGCGGTACGATGTCGACGCGAAGTCCGTACTCGGCGGCGGCTTCGGCGGTCACGGAGCCGATGCAAGCGACGATCATGCCCGGAAGTGTTTTTCCCAGGTCGTGTGTGTCGAAGAGCTTCGCGAGATTTTTGATCGTTGATGGGCTCGTGAAGGCGATGCAGTCGCCGCTGCCCGTGAGCATTGCCGCGAGCTTACCGCGATCGATGTTCTCAGGAACGACTGTTTGATAAGTGGTGACGACGTCGATGCGCGCACCCGCCTTTTGCAACGCGTCAGGGAGCACCTCACGTCCGGTTGCCGCTCGCGGTAAGAGAATGTTCAGGCCACGAAGATGCTCGTCGCCGCCGGCAAACTCGCTGAGCGAAGCGAATACGCCTTCAGCGGTTGATTGCGAAGGAACGAGATCGACGTGGACGTGTGCGTCGTGGAGTTTGTCTGCGGTTCGTTGTCCGATTGCGCAGACTTTGATCTCGTCGAGGTCGGCAATTTGTTGTCCGCGATCGGTGAGACGTTTCAGGAAGTAGTCGACGCCGTTCGTGCTCGTGAAGATGAGCCAGTCGTAGCCGTAGAGATGATCGAGCGCTTCGTCGAGACGTTCGTAGTTGTCAGGGTCGCGAATCTCGATGGTCGGGCAAACGATCACGTTCGCGCCGTAAGCTTCGAGCATTGTGGTCAGGTCCGCAGCCTGCGATGCCGCGCGCGTTACGATAATCGTTCGTCCTTCTAGTGGCTTCACCAGAGTATATTGCAATTGTAGGGGCGGCCCTCCGTGGCCGCCCCAGCGTGGAAACACAAT